>NZ_JYMU01000012.1:0-34432 GCF_000938235.1 Bradyrhizobium sp. LTSPM299 | reverse complement strand
CGGTTGGTCATCGCTGACCACGCCATGGGGCTTCCCGTGTTGCGTGCGCTTTCCTTGTGTACATGCCGCCGTCACTACCCCGGTGTAGCAACTGGTCGTACTCTTCGCTCAACTCGCCCAGCTGTTTCAGCCTTCCCCGATATGGCAGTCGGGTCGGCCTACACATCGTCCTTTTCGGGGCTTGCTCAGCGTTCACTCGCGTTGCAGCCTGCACACTCGCGCTGTCACCAATTCGTGACACGCTAATCGAAGGCTTCAGCCACTTCGTTACCTCCATGACTGCTCCGATTGCTTCCGGCTGGAGCGATTGCCGGGTGGGGCTTGCACCCACTGGAAAGCGTCGCCTTTGCACGGCGCACGCCAAACTCGGAAGTCGCCATGACGCGACCTCTAAGTCAAATTTGCTCGAGCACTTGTTCTCACTTGCGTCATGGCGACGCCCGAGATCGCGAGCAGCCCACCGACGATCAACTTTGGGGTCATACGGTCGCCAAGGAACAAGACGCTCGAAATCAGGGCGAACACCGGAAGCAGCAGACCGAAGGGTGCGACGCGGCCCATGGAGCAACGGGCGATCAGCCAGAACCAAAGGCCAAACCCGACGATTCCTCCAATGAAAATTGTGTAGGCGAGTGCCAGCCAACCACGTTCATCCGCCGTGATAAGGCTCGCCAGTTGTCCATGTTCAAGCAGCAACGACATCAACATGACCTGCGGCACCGTGAGCAGCGACAACCACCCCATCAACATCAGGGGATCAAATGGCCCGTAGCGCTTCGTCAAGACGTTGGACACCGCGAACGCGAAGGCTGCCCCGATCACAAGCAGCAGCGGAAGCGCGTTTGCCGACAGGCCAGGCCCTGCTGCCAACACGACCACGCCGACGAATGCAAGCACCACGCCGGCGGACGTAGTTAGAGACGGCCTCTCCGCGAGCAGCGGCCACGCTAGCAGGACGGTGAAGGGCGGAGCGAGTTGATATGCGACGGCCGATATGCTTCCCGAGCCGAGCCCAAGGCCAACATAGAAGAGCCCGAAGTTTAGTCCACCAAGGAAAACCGAAATAGCTGCGACAGGGCCGAACTGTTGACGTGTCGGCCTTTTGACGAACGGAATAAGCAGCAGCGCGATGGCCAGGAAGCGCAGTCCGAGGAAGAAGAGAGGCGGAAACTCCATAACGCCCACCTTGATGGCCACGAACTGATAACCCCAGAGCAAGGGGACGGCCACCGCGCAGACGATCTGGATAGGAGACATGGCATTCTTCCTTTCAAGACCATTTGGTCCAGATATAGACGCGCCAACAGCGGAAGCGTCCATGATTTGTCTACCTGATGAAGCGGTCGAGAAAAGCGTCAACGGTGGCTTGCGAAATGATCCGCGTCGGCGCCGTTTTACCGACAACCCGCAGGCCCTCGACGAAACAGACGAGAATGCGGGCGGCACTCGAAGGCTCTACACCATCGGCCAATCTGCCCGCTGTCTTCGCACGAGAAAGTGCGTCCGCCACCCTGGCCTCCATGTCTCTAAAAAAGCCCGCGACGCGACGATTAACTTCGGCATCCCGGCCAGCCAGTTCCATGGTTGTGGCTACCAGCAGGCATCCGCGCCGACCATTGGCACCGCTGTTGCGGTCAACGTAGCCGGCAAGATAGGCCCGCAGGCCGTCGACCGGCTCTCTGCGGTGGTCGAGTTCGATATCGATCCGTGTCAAGGCAATGGCGATGTAGCGATCGAGCGCACGCAAGAACAGCGAGTGCTTGTCACCGAACGCGGCGTAAAGGCTGCCACGCGAGAGCTTCGTCGCGCGAAGCAAGTCCGGGAGCGCCGTGGCGTGATAGCCGCGCGACCAGAATACGCCCATCGCGCGTTCGACAGCAGCTTCCGCGTCGAAACTTCGGGGGCGGCCACGGGGCAACTGCACTGGGGCTTGGTGTCTCATTGCTGATATATAGACCAATCGGTCCTTAAATAGCAAGTGACCGCCGCCACGCGGGCCATCTAGCGGCGGCGTCCCGTTCAGGATGACGGTGCTGAAGCCGAACTAGTGAATTAATTCTGACGCCATCATCGCCGCCTTCTGCTCCCAAGGCCCGGAATTCAGGATGAGCCCAGAGACTTTGCCTGCCGCATCCCTGACGAAGGCGATCCTTGTATGATCTTCGTCGTCGACTGTGAATTCATTGCTCGATGTCGCCACCAGCGGCATCGCCTTGCCTTTCTCGAATTCGAGGATCGGCCAGGCCCCCACGGCCTCCGCAACCAGCTTGCCTTGCTCGACGCGAACCTGAAGCTGGACCGCATTGGCGCGGCGGACAGTTCTCACGACGCTGAGATCGGTTGCGTGGTCCTGGCCCTCGCGGACGATTTTAATCCTGATCGTCGTGCCGGCCGGCCCTCGCAGCCTCGCCAGCACTTCAGCGAGCGTAAGGCCCTTCAGCGGCGTATCATCGAGTTGCGTGATGAGATCGCCCGCCATCGCGCCGGCCCTGGTTGCGGGGGCGCCTGATGTCGGCTTGTTGATCCTCAGGCCTTCCGGTTCCATGGCGACGAAGGACTCGATGCCAAGCCACCCATTCTTGCCGTCAGCCAGGCCCTGCCGGTCCCGCGAGCTCACCGAGTAGCCGAAGTCATAGGTCCCGACATAATCGGCGAGGGCTTCCGGGCTCACACTTGCCGGTGCCACCGGAGGCGCGGAAGAAGCGGGCGGCTGGGGAATCGTCAATGCGCCATAAGTGAGATGATTGATCCCGGCATACATCACCGCGCCGCGCCCCTTGCTGCCGGGCGTCGCCTGGACCATCTGGATGCCGATCAATTTCTCCGCCGGATCGATCCAGAAATAGGTGCCCCAAAATCCAGCCCACGAAAAACTTCCGACCGAACCCGGGATCCAGCTGTAGATTGGATTGGTGCGGATGCCGAAGCCAAGTCCGAAGCTTGTTCCGGCGCGGCCGCCGACCTCGTCTCCGCCAAAGATTCTGACATCCGGAGCCAGTGCGGGGGTCGTCAACGCTTTCACCGCCTGCGGGCTGAGCACGCGTACGCCATCAAGCTCGCCGTCATTGAGAAGCATCTGGGCGAAGCGGAGATAGTCGGGCGCAGTCGAGACGAGCCCGCCGCCGCCAGAGAACAGTTTTGCTGACGTCGTGACGTCCCAGATCGGCGGCCGTTCCGGCATCGGAGAATCGACCAGACGGTCGAGCTTGTCCTTCGGCACGTAAAAGCCCGTGTCGACCATATGCAGGGGCGCAAAGACGCGGCTCTGCATGAACTGGTCGAGCGGCTGGCCGGACGCCACTTCGACGACCCGGCCCAGCACGTCGGCACTCCAGCCGTATTCATGGACCTCGCCGGGTTGATGGGCGAGCGGCAGGCCGCCCAGGCTGGACACGAAATCGGCCAGCGTCTTGTCGCGTCGGAACACGGCCTTCCAGCCATAGAGCGTGTGGATCAGGCGAATCCCGAACTCGGCGGTTGGGTCCGAAAGGCCCCGTTCCGGGTAGGCAAAATATAGCTCGGCATCGATCAGGCCGGAGGTATGGCGCAGCAGGTCCCGGACCGTCATCGGGCGTTTTGGCGGATCGAGCCTCGGCTTGCCGGTGCCCCGGTCGATCGTCGCGACCTGCATAGTCCCGAGCTCGGGCAGATAGCGGCTGACGGATGCGTCGAGCTCGAGCTTGCCGTCATCGACCAGCATCATCGCGGCGACGCTGGTCACCGGCTTGGTCATCGAGGCGATCCAGAAGATCGAATTGGTCTTCATCGGGACCGTCTTGGCGCGGTCCTGAAATCCGATGGCCTGCAAATAGGCGATCTTGCCGCCCCTGGCGATGGCGACGACGGCGCCGGGGAGAAGGCCGTCTGACGGTGGGAAGGACTCGAAGCGCGCGTCGTACCAGGGCGCAATCCGCGCCAGGCGCGCGGCCGAGAATCCCAGACTTTTGGCATCGCCCGGTGTCGTGAGGTCATCGGCGAACGCCGCGCCCGACAGGCAAAGCGCGACGGCAACCGTCGATATCGATGCGATGAGTTTCATCCCGGTATCTCCGCCATCAACATAGTCGCGGAATCTGTCCGATATTTTCCGTGCGGTCTCGCCGGGTTCGGAACTCGGCTGGCCGATTCCTCAGTCCGGTTGGCCGATTCCTGGACCGTCATCCGGTTTGCCCGGCTGGGACCCGTGTTTCGCGAGTGCGAGCCGCCGGAATTCGGTGGGTGTCAGGTCGGTGGCCGCCTTAAAGGCCCGGTTGAACGGACCGACCGACTGGAATCCGGCATCCATGGCGATGGTCAGCACCGGCACTTGCCTTTGTCCGGGGTCGGCCAGGGCCGAGCTGGCATCCTCAATCCGGTAGTGATTGAGGAAGGCATTGAAGTTGCGGTGCCCCAGCCCTTCATTGATCAACTGCCGCAGCCGGTAGTCCTGAACGCCGAGCTCGGCGGACAACGCGCCGATGGTCAGTCCTTCACGCCGATAGGCGCGCTCCACGGTCATCAGCCGCTGCAGCCGGCGCAACAATTCGGGGTCGACCGCGGGCGGGTTATCAGCTCCAGGTGCCGCGGCGCTGATATCGTCAGGAACGTTGTCGGCTGTGGGCAGAAGGACGGATGCCGGCTGCGTTCTGGCTGCCTGAAACAGGCTCCATCCACTGAGGCTCAGCAGCATCCACAGCCCGACCGCGTTGGCGATGCTCCAAACGGAGGAGCCGAAATCGGGCCAAAGGCCGTGAAAAAAACCTGCGGCGCTATAGGTCACCGCGCCGACCAGGACGACGGCGCGCAAACGTCGCCGTCCAGCCACCATGTCCAGCCGCCATGTCGTGAGTGTCTGCGCCGCAGCCAGTACAGCGAGACCGAGATAGACCAACGATAGCGGTCGATCGAGGTCGCCTCTGAGCATGCCTCTGGCGGGCCAGAGGTCAAACAGTTGCGCGCCGACAATGGCGACCAGCAAGACGCCATGCCAGGGCCGCAACACGAAATCGTCATCGAAGGTCGCGCGCGCCCAGAGCCAGAGCAGGACCGCCCCGCTGCTGGACAGGGCGGCCAGGATCAGGGCCCAATAGGGCCACGGCCGCGGAAATCCCGGCGCCTCGGAAATCGCTGATGCCGCGACGGCGATCAGCAGCGCGGCGCTCAGACGCGCCGCCGTGTCCCTGCGGTCGCGTAGCAACACGCCTGCGATCAGCAACGCCAATCCGACGGCGGCGCCCCGACAGCCCAGATCGATCGCCATCAACGCGTTGCTACCCACGATCGGGATCACTCCATCCGGCATTCTGGAGATCAAGGCTTACAGGGGAAGGCTTCGGCGCATCAAGCGCCCCTCGGCGGCGGCCATTTTCGCCGCGGCGCCCTAGCTGCCGAGGATGTCGTGAACTTCGAGCGGCTTGTCGACCTGGCTGAACCACTCGGCCCGGTTGGCGGCCCGGCGACGGCCGCGCTCGTCAAGCGGCAGCTTGAGCTGGCGCAAGAGGCTCATGACCTCCTCGCGCGCGGTGACATGGCCCATGCTCGGGCGTCTGCCGAGCGTGACCTCATCGATGTCGTCGAGCGCGGTCAGGCCGCGCGGAAAGAACTCGCGATAGACCACCCGCTCGGCAAAGCCGTCGACCGAGCGGAACCCGAGCTGCAATGACAATTGCTTCAGGCCATCGGCGACCAGTTGCTTGTTGCGCGAGCCGAGCATCGACAGCCGGTTGCGGACCACGATCCAGTCGGTCGAGGCGCCGTCGATCTGGCGGCGCTTACGCCTGACGTCACGCACCATCTCCGCATAATGGCTCTCGCCTGTCACCGCATAGGTGGCAGGATCGACCGTGCCCAGCACGTCGAAATCGAGGAAGCTGTCGTTGATCGGCGTCACCAGCGTGTCGGCCATCGAATGCGCAAGCCGCATCAGATAGCTGTCCGCCCCGGGCGTATCGATGACGATGAAATCATAGGCGCGTTCCACCGCGCTGACCGCTTCCATGAACTGCTGGAACTCGGCGTTCTCGTTGTCCTCGATCTGCATCGTCTCGCCGTATTTGATGCAGGTGTGCACGGGGAGTTCGAGATCGATCCCGCTACGCCGCGCCCAGGCCCGGCGGTTGTTGATGTAACGGGTGAAGCTCTGCTGGCGGCAGTCGAGATCGATGCTGGCAACGCGCTGTCCGGCCTTCATCAGGGCGACAGCGATGTGCAGGGCGGTGGTCGACTTGCCCGAACCACCCTTCTCGTTGCCCAGCACAACGACATGCGCGGAGCCGGATTGACCCTGACTGACCTGCACTAACATGACTCAACCCCCGGCAATATCTTCAAATCGCGCGCGGCTACGGTCAAGTGAAATGCATCACAGCGATACGAAATCAATCGTTGCCGTCCTTAATCATGAATCGCACAAGCTAAAACTGCTGCGTCGATCGCGCCGGTTAAACTCCGCCAACCTGCCGAACGCCAACTCTCCCACCCAGCCTTGCTCACGAGATCGAGACCAGATGCCGAAAGCCCCCGTTGTCGTCCGCACCGTCCCTGCCCTGCGTCGCGCCGTCGACATCATGCGCGTCAGAAAGGCGACGGTCGCGCTGGTTCCAACCATGGGAGCGCTCCATGGCGGCCATGTGTCGCTGGTGCGGCTCGCCAAGCGCCGCGCCAAGCGGGTAATCGTCTCGATCTTCGTCAACCCAACGCAGTTCGCGCCGACGGAGGATTTCGGTTCGTATCCGCGCACCTGGCAGGCCGACATCGCCAAGCTCGCCGCCGAGGACGTCGACCTGATCTGGCACCCTGAGCTGAAGGCGATGTACCCGGACGGCTTCGCCACGCGGATCGTGCCGGAGGGGCCGGCCATCGCCGGGCTGGAGGATCGGTTCCGGCCGCATTTCTTCGGCGGCGTCGCCACCGTGGTCGGCAAGCTGTTCACGCAATGCCGGCCCGACATTGCGATCTTCGGCGAGAAGGATTTCCAGCAGCTCCGGGTGGTGAGCCAGATGGCTGCCGACCTCGACCTCGGCGTCAAGGTGATCGGGTCCCGCACGGTGCGCGAGCGCGACGGTCTGGCGATGTCCTCGCGCAACGTCTACCTCTCGCCCGAGCACCGCCGCGTCGCCCCCGAACTCCACCGGGTGATGAAGGAAACGGCAGGGCGCCTGCGCGCCGGCGAGGATACCGCAACCGCAGTCGCGGCCGGCGCCGCCGACATCACCAAGGCCGGTTTCGCGCTCGACTATCTCGAGGTCCGCCACGCCGCCACGCTGGCGCCGATCGCCTCGCTGAAGGACGGTCCGATGCGGATGCTGGTGGCGGCGCGGATCGGCAGCACCCGCCTGATCGACAATATCGCGGTCTAACCATCAGCCGAAAAGTGTGAAGCGGTGCGCTTGCGCCGCCCCCGCGGCGGATGGAAGATCGTACCTTTCAGAGGCGATCATCATGTCCCGATATTTCAGGCAAGGCATCATTCTCGGCATCGCGCTTCTGGCCGGCGGCATGACGCAGGACTTGGCGCAGGCCCAGACCCGCCCGCCGATCGGTGGTATCGGACAGGCACCGGACGCGATGATCTTCTATGTCGCGCATGGCGGCCCCGATGCCTGCGGCCCGGGCTGCTCGGACTGGATTGCAGCCGAAGGCGCCATTCAGTTCGATACCTTCAAGCGGATCATCGCGATCCTCGATCGGCAGGCGGACCGCAAGCTGCCAGTGGTGATCAATAGCCGGGGCCAGTCCAACCTCAATGTCGCGGCCAGCATCGGCCGGATCCTGCGCGATCGCAGCATCGACGTCACGGTGGGGGTGACCCTAGTCGAGGCCTGCAACGGCAAGACCGAAGCGGATTGCTTCGCGCTGAAGCGGCCGGGCGGGCCGCTGGACGCCAAGGAGAAGGTGTCCGACGTCGTCTGCGATCTTGCCTGCGTAATGATGCTGGCGGGCGGCGTGCATCGCAGCCTGCCCCCCGGCAGCCATGTCGTCGTGACCGGCATGTCGATCCACAACCGGCTGGCGCCGAACGTCTCCGCCGAGGCGCGCGAGAACCTCAGCGTGAAATTCGCCGACCAGTTCCGGAAATATCTCACCGAGATGGGTGTCGAACCAGGGTTGATCGACAACGCCGACAGCAATGCGACGAACGGGCATGCCGTCGAGATCCCGGAAGCCGAATGGAACCGGCTGCATCTCGTCACGCCGTCGATCTAGCTAGGGTGAAACCCAATCAAAGGCACCGGGATCGGTCGCTTGCAGCCGCCCCGCTTTGGACACGCGTGGATCTTCCGCCCGGATCACGATGTTCTCGGCGATTTATCGCTACAGCTTCACAACGATCTTGCCGAAGTGTGAGCCGGTCCGGAGATAGGCGAACGCTTCGGGTGCGTCGTCGAAGTCGTACACCCGATCGACGATTGGGTGGATCGCGTTGTCGGTCAGGAAACGATTCATGGCGGTGAAATGTTCGCCTGATCCGACGGTGATGCCGATGATGTCGGCATTCTCCCACTGCAGGCGCGCGAGGTCGGGCTTCGGGCCGAACCCTGTCAAAACACCAATCTGGACGATCTTGCCACCCGAAGCGACCGATCGCAGCGATCGGTCGTAGGTACCAGGACCGCCGAGTTCGAGGATATGACTTGCACCTTCGCCATCCGTCGCCTTCATCAGGGCGACATCCCAGTCAGGCGTGTCGCCGTAGTTGATCAGGATCGAGCCGCCCAGCGCCTTGGCACGGGCGAGCTTCTCGTCCGAGGAGGATATCACAATCGCACGCGCCCCCAGCGCTGCTGCAAACTGCAGGCCGAACAGCGCGACCCCACCTGTTCCCTGGACCAGCAGCGTGTCGCCTTTGCCCATCCCGCCGCGTGCGACGAGGCCGTGCCAGGCCGTGACCGCGGCACAGGGCAAGGTCGCTGCTTCGACCGAGGACAGGTGCGCCGGCACGGAGACCAGCGCCGTTGCCGGCAGCACGACATACTCTGCCAGCATTCCGTCCATCGTGTTGCCGCCGAGGGCTGACGAAACATAGCTGGTCTTGAACGGCCCCGAGATCCAATCGCGAAAGAACGACGCGGCAACGTGGTCGCCGACCTGCCATCGCACGACATCGGAGCCTACGGCGTCCACGACACCTGCGCCGTCGGACAGCGGTACGCGGCCGTTCAACCCGCCCTCGCCCACCCTGTCGAGGATCAGGAGGTCGCGGTAGTTGAGGCTTGCCACTTCGACCCGGATGCGAACCTCACCCTTGGCGGGTTCGGGTTTATCGACGTCGGCTCGCACAAGGCCACCGGCACCAGCATGGCCATTCAAATGGTAGGCTTTCATCGTTGCTCCTTCGCAAGGGTCTTCACTTGGATGAGCACAGTCTGTAGGGTCTGACAGCGCTGTCAGGGTCAAGAGGTTCTTCAGATGAAAATTGGTGAACTCTCCCGCAGGACGGGAGTCAGCGTTCGAATGCTGCGCTATTACGAAGGCGAAGGACTGCTTGCGCCGCAACGAACCGCTTCCGGTTATCGCGACTACGGCCCGGCGGAAGAGGAAACCGTGCGGCGCATCAAAATGCTTGGCTCCGCCGGGATGACGCTAGAAACGATCCAGCGGTTGCTCCCGTGCGTGAAGAACAACAATCCTGATTTCAGGCCGTGCAACGACCTGCGAAGAATACTCGCTCAGCAGGTCGGCCTCATCGATGAACGTATCGAGACGCTCAGCCAGAGCCGGACAATTCTGGCTGGCTTCCTGTCAAGCGTGAACTGATCGCCACATATCTGCGATCACGATTCCACTGGAACGGGAAAGGCTCTGGTCCACGCCGCCTGGAGCGATCCGATGGCTCAGAGCAACCCGATGGCTCAGAGCAATCCGAGATCGCGCAGCTCGCGGCGCATCGGCTCGGGCATCGAGGCCACGCTGGCCGCGCTCGATTTGGTGAGATCTGCCGGTGCCGAGTCCGCGGTCAGATAGCGCCAGCCCTGAAACGGGCGCATCGGCCGCGGCGAGACCGCGATTAGCTTGGGCTGCATGACCAGGCGACAGCGTCCGATGCCGTCCTTGTCGCGGAACGGCTCGATCGCGATGATCTTTTCACGCGCGGCGATCTCGCCCTTGATCACCCAATAAATCGAACCGCCGGCGAGCAGCTCCGCGTCGCGCTTCGGCGTCATGCGCGTGACGTGGACGTGACGGAGCGGCAGGCCCTTTTTCTTCGCGGTCGCCATCCGTTCGGCGATCCAGCCCTTGAGTTCCTTGACTGACTCGCAACCGACGGAAAGCTTGATGAGATGAAGCGGCATGCGCCGGATTTAGCGGCCGGCGCAGGCTTTGAAAAGGGAGCGTGACAGGTTTTCCCTCGCGACAAACGCCCAAGCGTTCGCGCCGCGATCAGATGATCTATTGATCGCTCGCGGCGGCAGGCGCCTCGGCGGCGGCGGGCGCGGCTGGCGCAGCCGGTGCGATCTGCACCGGGCGCTTCGGCGCGGGCGGCCGCTTCGCCGCGGTCGCAACCGTCGGCGCGGGCGCGCGCGCGGCAGGTGGCGCCGCGCCGGAGGCCGGCGGCTTGCCCGGCTCGGGCGTCATGATGTTGACCGGCGGCGTCGACGCCGCGCTCGGGAACTCGGCATTGGTCGGCCTGCCCGTGGGCATCGACGACGGCAGCGCCGCGACAAGACCCGGCGGAACTGACGGCGATGCACCGGCAGGCGCATTCCAGGCCGCCGCGTAGCGGGTGACCGTGTTCTCGTAGACGCGGTCGTTCATGTTGGAGATGATCTGGTGGTTGTCGCCCAATGAACGGAACGCCGGGCACGCGGTCGGCGAGCAGTGGTCGCGCGCCATCAACGCGTAGGCCATCAAGCCGTAGCGATCGCGCTCGACCGCGCGGCGCAGCGCCTGCAACTCGGTGGTCGTATTGCGTTCGGCGGTCGCGAGGTCGCCGTAGGACGTCAGGTGCGTAATCTGGGCGGCCGCATAGCTGACCGCGGCCGCGGCCGCGTCGGCCGAACCGAACACCGCCTTCTCGCAGGCGTTGAGCACGGCATCACCGGCCAGGTCGTCGATGCAGGACAGCGCCGGCAGCGTCGGGCCGGTCGCCTGCGTCACGCGGCTCTCGGTCGGCCCCGCCTGCCCGCCCGGACCGAAGCCCCGGATGGTGGCGGCGACCGCAACCGCGATCGACAGCAGCGTGATGACGGTCAAGGCGCCGTTGGCGACGGACTTCTCCGCCCGCAGCAGCGTGACCAGCACGACAATTCCGAAAAACCCCGCCGCGGCCAGTGTCAGCCACATCGGAAAGGTCGGAGAACGCCAGATCTGATCCAGCGAAGACGTCCAAGCCCAATTCATGCGCGATGTCCCTCAACGCAGCACAAGCACGATCGACGAAGGTTGGACGCCACCCTGGTGTCCAACCTTCGGCAGAATGGGTCTGCGAACAGGGCCTTTTAACGGCAGCGGGGACGAAACCGCCCAAACCGCAGGCTTGCGCACATCTCCCTGGAGCAGGATCCGGAAAAGTGGAAACCGGTTTTCCGCAAGATCATGCTTGAACTAAAGAAGTCTAGGACAGCGCGAGCTGACTCTCCTTGGCTACCCGTTCGAAAGCTTCGGTCGAACTCTTGATGCGGTACTGGCAGTCGTCGCCATCGGTCGGCAGCAGGCGGATCACCTGATAGGTACCGGTCGCGGCGGGACGGGCGACGTTACTGGCCGTAAAATAGACAGTCTCGCCAATCGAGTACTTGTGCTTCAACGCCCTCTCCATTTTCTAGAGATTGCTGGCCGCGCTCACGGTCCCGCTAGCGCCGGCACAACAATTGAGAACCCTGTGGCAACTTAGCACACGGCGCCGCCCCAAATCCAGCAGGATTGAGGCATGGGCATTGCGCAATTTTGCAGCTTTTTCAGCGCGATAGGCGGCCATTGGCGGTTCCGCGGAGATTGACCGCCACGCTGCCGCCCAACCGGGTTCCGAGCGCTCAGGCGGAGTGCGGGAGCTTGCCGTCGGGGCTGGCATGATCGACCGCAGCGGGAAGCTGGTGGGCCAGCACCTGGGAGAGCTGGTCGACCGGGATGTTGAACCGGGCGGCCAATTGCTTGACCGTGTCGCTGCCGAGCACCTGCTGGAGCTGTTCGGCCGTGATCGGCAGGTTCTGGCCGGTGCCGATCCAGGATTTGACCTGGTCGCCGAGGCCACCCTGCTGGAGCTTGGCGACGATCGCCGACAAACCGCCCTGACCGCTGCCACTGCCCAGCACCTCGCCGAGCACCGCGGGAAGGACCGCCGCACCCAGCTGGCCCAGCATCCCCCTCAGCTCAGGCGAGTTTTCCAGAGAATCGAGAATGCCCATGGTCGAGAGTCCTTTCGCTGGTGGCAAAGACCGGTTCCGGATTCAGACGCTTTCGGCGCCGCGACGTCAAGCCGCGTTGTTCGCGGCCGCTCTCACAATTCCAAAGGTCAAGGCGCGCTCAGACATGCTCGAAACGGTCGATCAGCAGCGTCTCGGCCAGGCCCTCGCGGGTCCATTGCTGGAACGCCGGAAGCGACAACATGGCGTCGACATAATGCTGCGCCGCGCCCTGGACCGGGATCGCGTAGGTCCGAAAGCGATGCACCACGGGCGCGTACATCGCGTCCGCGCCGGAGAACGCACCGAACAGGAACGGCCCCTGCTTGCCGTAGCGCGCATGGCAATCGGCCCAGATCTCCTGGATGCGCGCGACATTGGCGCGCGCATCGTCCGACAGTGCTACGGCGCGGATCGGGCGATGCAGGTTCATGCCGCATTCGTTGCGCAGCGCCATGAATCCGGAATGCATCTCGGCCGAAATCGCGCGGGCATGCGCACGCGCGGCGCGATCCGCCGGCCACAACTTCACGTCCGGGACGGTCTCGGCGAGATATTCGATGATCGCAAGCGAATCCCAGACCGTGAGGTTGCCGTCGATCAGCGCCGGCACCTTGCCGGAATCGCTGACGCTGAGGATGCGATCCTTGTCGGCCTGGTCGGTGTAGATCGGAATGAAGACTTCCTCGAACGGGATGTCGTTGGCGCGCAGCGCCAGCCACGGCCGCAGCGACCATGACGAATAGTTCTTGTTGCCGATGACGAGCTTCAGCATTGTCCGGAGAATCCTGTTGTAGATCGCATCTTGCCATAGTGCATTGCACGCGTTCAACCTGTACATGACGCGGATGCCGCAAGACTTGCTACAAGAAGGCTTGCTGCAAAGGCGCGGCGCAGCGGCGCGAGCACGAAGGAAAGCAACATGACTGGCTATTGGGTCGATGTCTTTGCGGTCGGCTTCTTCGCGCTGGAATGGACGGTGTACGCCATCACGCTGGAGCACACCGCCTACGGGCGCGACAGCCTGTCGGCGCGCATGCATCTCTATCGCGAGATCTGGGTCAGGAACCTGCTCGATCGCGAGTCGCGGATGGTCGACATGCAGATCATGGCCAGCTTGCAGAACGGCACGGCGTTCTTCGCCTCCACCAGCCTGATCGCGATCGGCGGCGCATTGGCGCTGCTGCGCGAGACCAACGATGCATTGACGGTGCTCGGCACGCTGCCGTTCGGCTTGAGCCCCTCGCCTGCGCTGTGGGAGGTCAAGTGCGTCGGCCTGATCCTGATCTTCATCTACACGTTCTTCAAATTCGCCTGGGCCTATCGCCTGTTCAATTACGTCGCGATCCTGTTCGGCGCGATGCCGCCGGCGACACAACGCGGCACGCCCGCGGCCGAAGCGCACGTGATTCGCACTACACGACTGTTCGAAAGCGCCGGCCAGCACTTCAATCGCGGCCAGCGCGCGTTCTTCTTCGCGCTTGCCTATCTCGGCTGGTTCGTCAGCCCCTGGGTGCTGTTCGTCACCACGGCTGCCGTCGTGATCGTGATCTGGCGCCGGCAGTTCACATCGAACGCCTGGGAGGCGATGGGGAGTTGAAGCTCAGGGCCATGTCGCCGGCATGGTGTACTCAAGGTCAACACGAAATTGATGCTCTCAGTGCGTCCTCGCCGGAACTTCCTGCACCGTTGCCGTCAACTGCATGTTGCGCGAGATAAGCATCCAGCTTGCGCAAAAGGCCCTGCCGTTCTTTCTCGGATACAAAAGCCGCCAGAAGGCCATTGCGGGCCAAGCCCACGATCTCGCTCAAGGAGAGGCCGAGAGCTGACCGGCAAGCGAGCAGATTTTCCGTGACGTAACCATCAAAGTACGGCGGATCGTCCGAGTTGATGGTGACGTGCAGGCCCTGCGCCATAAGTTCCTTCAGTGGATGCTTTTCCATGCACGGCACCACATGCAGCCGGACGTTGGACAGCGGGCATATCGTGAGGACGATGCGCTTGTCGGCCAGTTCGCGAACCAGATCAGGATCGGCCAGACAGGCGTTACCATGATCTATCCGGTCGACTTGCAAGAGCGACAGCGCCTCACGCACATAAGAAGCCGGGCCTTCCTCTCCGGCGTGGATGGTCGTGCGGAAACCTCGCTTGCGGCATTCCTTGAAAAATCCGGCGAACTTCGACGGCGGGTTGCCCACTTCCGCGCCGCCCATGCCGATGCCGATGATCCGATCCGCCCATGGCATGATCTGGTCGAGCACCGCGAGCGCATCCGCTTCAGCCCGGTGCCGATGGACGCTGATTAACAGTCCGACACTTGTGCCCTCTTCCCTACCGGCATCATCCATGGCCCGGAGTACGCCCGACATCAGCGTTTCGATCGCGACGCCCCGTATCGTGAAGCTCTGCGGCCCGATGAAAAGTTCCGAACGGATCACACCATCTTCGTGAGCCCGTCGGAGATAGGCGCGGGTCACGTCGTAAAAATCCCGCTCCGTCACCAGGACCTTACATCCCTCAAAATAGAGATCGAGGAACGATTGCAAGTTCGTGAAATGATAGGCTGCGCGCAGAGCATCGGCGCTGTCCCATCGCAGTCGCAACCCGTTACGGGTAGCGAGGTCGAGCATCAATTGCGGCTCAATGCTGCCTTCAAGGTGCATATGAAGATCGGCCTTGGGTAGGCCGCGGACGAAGGACTCGATGTCAAGCATTGAATATTTCCTATCGACGGTCGGTGGGGGCAACGTTGCCGTCACGCGACAAGACTTTGATCGATTGACGCCGTTCAAGGTGGAAAGGCATGAAGGTCAAACCGCTCGCGGGTTCGTTCTTCAGGATGGAGAGCAGCCTCTCCGCTGCGATCGCGCCCATCTCCTTGAAAGGCAGGTGGATGGTGGAGAGGGGTGGATCGACGTATTGAGCCATCACCGAATCGCTGCAGCCCACGATCGAAATATCGTCGGGTACCGACAGACCCGCCTCCCGTATAGCCATGATTGCGCCGAGCGCCAGGATATCGCCCGTGCACGCGATCGCGGTATAACCGGGCGACTGATTGAGGAGGCGCCGAACCGCCGCCCGCGCCGTAGCCGCGTCATAGTCTTCTGTTTCGGCAAGACCAAGCGGACGAAGTTCGATTCCATGCGCCGCGAGCTGTTCACGGGCTCCGCGTAGGCGGTCGGCAACCGGCGGCGTATTACCTGTCGGGCCGGTAAGCACCGCTATCCTGCGGTGCCCCGCATCGACCAGGGTGTCGATCGCGAGAGCCATAGCTGCTGCGTCCGGCATGGCGACTGAGAACGAGTCGGGATAAGTCTCCGCGCAGTCCTGAAACACCACAGGCACGTTGCGGGATCCCAGAATGCGCAAAACGTCAGGATGACGGCGGGAGCCGGTGAGTATCAGACCATCTACGCCGCGACTGAGCATGGTCCTAACTTGTTCAAGTTCGCGATCGACGTCTCGGTTGGAACAAGCGACGAGCACCCCGTAACTGGCCGCCCGCAAAGTTTCCTCCGCCGCTTCAATGGTCGGCGCAAAAACAGGATTCGACATCGTCGGAACGATCAGTCCAATCGTCTTCGAGCGACCATTGAGCAGAATACGAGCGGCGTTGTTCGGGATGTAGGAGAGCTTCTGGAGGACTTCGCCTATGGCCTTCAACTTCGAGGCTGCGACCATGTCCGGCTGATTAATGGCACGAGACACCGTCGCGATCGACACGCCCGCCAGCCGGGCAATCTGCTTGAGCGTGACTTCGCCCTCGGGTTGTGACAAGGGGGCGTTCTGCAAAGTATGTTCAGTCGTCATGCTTGGCATCTCCGCCGCCCGAGCCCACCCGTTTCTTGGACGGGTGACCAAAAATTCCGGAACGGTTGCGGCTTCCAATCTTCATGCAGCGGTCGCGTCTTCGGTGCGGAATTTCTGCACCGCCGTGAATCGGCTGACAATGTAGTCGCCGAACGCCACGGGTTTGTGCCGCGGCGGATTCTCCTCCGAGCAACACGTCGGCAAGCAAACGACCGGTGCGTCGTAGTCCAAATTAAAAAACATCGGGATCGAGTACCGCTCCCGTCCGGTACGATTGGTAACGCGGTGGAAATTGGACACGTAGCGGTCGTTGGTCCAACGCTGGAACAGGTCCCCGATATTTACGACGAGCGTGCCGTCGATGTATGGCGCAGCAATCCACTCACCGTCACGCTTCTTGAGTTCAAGACCTCCGATCGGATCCTGGGCCAGCAAGGTGATCATGCCAAAGTCGGTATGCGGTGCGGCACCCAGTGCCGTGGCCGTGGCCGTCGGCGGCTGGGGCGGATAGTGGAACATCCTCATCTGCACCATTGGCTTTTTGGCGTACTGAAGGAAGTAGCCCTCGTCCAAATCCAGCGCGCGTGCGATCAATCGGAGCAGATTCTCGCCAAGGGTCTTGGCTTGTGCGAAGTAAGCCTCGGCGGCTTCGCGCAGCCACGGCAACTCTTCGGGCCACTGGTTTGGCGCGTGCAAGGGACGCCGGGCAATCACATCCGGGTCGTCTAGCGCCAGGTCGAGGCCGACCTCATAGCTTTCCTTCAGATCAGCTTCGAAGCCCGGCTGCTTGGTAACCCCTTGGGGCATGAATCCGCGACGGAAGTACGGATGCATCACATGGCGTTGCCGCATTTCCTCTGGCAGAGCGAAATACCGTCGGGTCGCGCCAAACACCGCGTTGAGGATGTTCTCGGAGATGCCGTGGTTGGAGACATAGAAGAAGCCTGTCTCCCGGCAAGCACGATCCAGATTTCGGGCGAGGTCGTCGATCGGCGCTCCCTGGAGAAGCGGCGTAAGATCAAGGACGGGGACTTCGCTGTGGTCTGCGACGCGGGTCGGTTCAGTCATGATAGATCCTCACATTTTCCAAGTTCGAATGGGTTAGAATGTCGCGATCCGGCCCCTGTCATTGGCGCTGGTCCAGAACAAAAGTCGGCGCTGAATCGTGACGATGATGCCGTGAAGCCCAACCCCGATCAGTGACAGCACGATCAGAATGGCGAAGCTGCCTGCCATATCGAAAGTGAAGTTCTTCTGCAGGATCAGAAATCCGAGCCCGGCCCTCGCGCCAACGAATTCGCCGACGACAGCGCCGATCACGGCGAGTACGACTGCGATGTCCAGCCCGGCGAAAATATACGGCAGTGCCTGAGGCAGGCGAACCATGTGGAACACCTGCCACTCGTTCGCCGTATGGGCCCGGAGCATTTCGATCTGGTCGCGCGGCGCGGAGCGCAGGCCAGCGATGGTATTCGCCAGCAGCGGGAAGAAAACGATGGTCGCGGTGATCACGACCTTGGACGATAGGCCGTAGCCGAACCAGATGACGATGATCGGCGCGATCGCCACCTTCGGCACGGTCTGGAAAGCCACGACATAAGGGTAGACCACCCGCTCAAGGAATTCGGATTGGCCGATCGCTATGCCGAGGACAATTCCCAATACGGCACCCGCGGCAAAGCCCGCGACGATCTCGGTGAAGGTGACGCCGAGATGGTACAGGAATGACGGCGAAGTCACCTCTCGCACGAGTGCCATCCCCACACTGCTAGGGGTTGGCAGGACGATCGCCGGAATTTCGAGCACGCGGACCGCGACTTCCCAAGTCGCCATCAGGACGACGAACAAGATCGGTGCGACCAGACCGTTCTCCTTCAAAGAGGCGGATCGAACCCGTCTCGCAGTTTTTTCGGGCTTGATGGTCACGCTGTGAGCCCGCGCAGATATGCTTCCGTCCATTAGTCCAACTCCACGGCCGTGCTAAAGTGGCGCCGAATTGCCGTCACGTGGCGGCCGAACTCGGGCGTGTTGAACATTGCGAGCGTTCGGGGACGCGACAGCTCGACAGGCAGTATTTCGGCGATCCGTCCTGGCCGTGGCGTCATCACGATCACCCGGTCCGCGAGGAACACCGCCTCCGGAATGCTGTGTGTCACCAGCACGATAGTGATCCCCTGCTCCCGCCAGATTCGAAGCAGTTCCAGATTCATGGTTTCTCTTGTCATGGCGTCGAGCGCACCGAACGGTTCGTCCATCAGCAGGAAGTCAGGCTGATGGACCAATGCTCGGCATATCCCGGCGCGTTGCGCCATGCCGCCGGACAGTTCGGCCGGATAACGATCCTCGAAGCCCGACAATCCAACGGTCGCGAGCAGCGCCCGAGCCCGCTGCGCCGCAGCTTTCTTCTCCATTCCCTGAATTTCGGCAGGTACGGTCACATTGGCCAGGACACTCCGCCATGGCAGCAAGACTGGGGATTGAAAGACGACGCCCATTTCGCGCGTCGGTCCGTTCACGCTGCGCCCGTTGATCAACACTTGGCCGGACGTCCGCTCGAGGGTGCCGGCCAGGATGCGCAGCAGCGTACTCTTGCCACAGCCGCTGGGGCCGACAATGGTGACGAACGACCCATGCTCGATCGTCACATCGATGTTCTCGAGGGCAACGATCTCGTCGTGCCCAGGCGAGCGGTAGCGCTTCTCAAGCTGAGAGATCGCAACGCCGGTCATTGCGCGACCTCGCATGTCCGAGCGGCAGCACGAATCTTTTCGGCGTCGAAGTCATTAACTCGATCGTAGAAGTCGGGAATCGCGGTCAGATAGCTGTCAGCCGGCAGCGATCCGCTGATGATTCCAGCCTCATTCAGGAAGTTCTGGAGTCGTGCGAGACCAGCGGGATCGGTCGCACCCCACTGGCGCCCGCCGTTCAGCCTGAAACCGTCAGCCAAAGTGCTGAGTTGCGCGTTGATCGTGTTCAGGTCCATGCGCATGGCGGTTTCATCATCGACACCGGAAGGCTTCGTGTCCGGGAACCGTCGCCAGTGTATCCGTACCGCGCATTCCGGATTGGCCAAGGCATAGACAGTTGCTTTGGCAATACCCCGGGCGATCGCTACAACCATGTCGGGATCGGAAGATATGGAGCGTTGCAACGTCCCAAGTGAATAGTCGGGATAGGTTCGCCATTCCGGCGGAACGATTTCGCGCAGCTCCAGCCCGGCGTTGCGAAAACTGGCTACGCCGGGAGCCCAATAGATTAGCGCATCGACCTGACCGCGTCGCATGGCCTGCACAGGCGGAGCCCCAAGGCCCAGCGGCAGGAAGCTGATTCCAGCCGACTCGACTGTAATCCCCTGTTGCTTCAGCGAGTGCTGCAGCAGCGACACCCCGGCACTGACCACGCTGAACACGCCGATGGTCCGGCCTCTGAGGTCGGCAATAGTCCGTATCTTCGAATCGACCGGCACTGCGATCGACCAGTCGGTGACGCCGTTTGCCATGACGACACGAACCGGGAGCTTGTTGGTGACAGCGGATTGAATGATGGCGGAGGCATTCGCCTGCACGAAGTCGGCGTTACCGGCGACAAGGAGTTGGATCGCCTGCAACGAAGAGCCGACCGGCTGCACGTCGACATCGTAGCCTTCCTCAGTCCAGTAGCCGAGGGAGAGCGGGAGCGTGACCATCGGGTAGCCGACATTAAGCACCGACGTCCCGACAGCGAGCACGACGTGTCGCGGTTGCTTTGCTTCGGCCAGACAGGACACGGGCGTCCCCACCACCAGCAACGGTAAAAGTAATAGGAAAAAATTCGCACGTAGACAGCGCATTGGAGCTCATCTCCCATTATGCCTGAAAACCTTTGCAAAACAATTGCAAACGTTTGCAGACGATCTGCAAAGGTTTTCAGCAAGAAATATGCCAGTGCTAGAACCCGATGCGGAACAGGGCCATGCGGGATTGGGAGCGACCGGTCAGGCGGGAGGTTGACCGTCTATTGGCCACTGCATGCGCAAAAAATGATCATGCCCGAAATGAATCGGTTGCCTTGCTCAGTATTCTCGACCGAAGCCCGCTTCGCGCAAGATCCGGAAGTGATGCGGCTTACCGGGCTTCATATCTCTCCGATCAATCTCGGAAATAAGACTACACCCTACGACCCGAAATCGCGTGTCGTGAAGTCGAGATCGAGCACCTTCCATTCGCCGTAGCGCTCCCTGGGCAGCATCCCGTAAGGCTGGCAGGCCTGCAGCCCAGTCGTCGCGCTCTTCATCAGAAGCACGCCTTTCGCTGATGCGGTGCCCTCGATCAGCTGGGGGGCGGCTGCGAGCTTGCCGTCCGGCGTCATGAGCACTCGCAGCTTGACCCTGACGTCGTCGCCGGTGTTCAGGTCGGCCGGAAGCTTCATGCAGGTTTTCAGATGGCGGCGGAATTCCGCGACAACGCCGGTGCCGACGTCGGCCTTCTCCGAGGCCGCCGCGTCGAAATTGTCCTTTCCAGGCGCGCTGCCGGCAGGCGCAGCCGGCAGATCGGGCGGCAGGCCGAGGATGACACCGTATTTGACGGACACATCAGGCTCGGGCGGCGTATAGGCCGGCGGTGACGGCGGCGCGGGCTGCTGGGCAACCGGCGGAGGTGGCTGTGGCGCCGGAGGCGGCTCGGCCTTCGCCGCCTGTTGCGGGGTGGGACTTGGCTGTGGCGCCGGCGGCGTGGCCTGTTTCTGCTGGGACTGCGGCGTAGGCGGCGTCGCCTGATTCTGCTGAGGCTGCTGTTGCGGCGGCGTCGCCTGCTTCTGTGGCGGTTGCTGAGCGGCAGGTTGCGGCGTGGCCTGGTCCGTCGGCTTGTCCAGTGACGGCAACTGAAACTCGGGCGTCGGTGACGGGCTCGGCACGGGCTCAGGCTTGATCTCGGCGGCCTCCTGCTGCGTCACGACCTCGACCGGCACCGTATCGGCGGCGACGGGATCGAACTGATGGACTTCCGAATACAGGAAAATCAGCCCAAGCAGCGACAGGTGCACGAGCACCGACGCTATCATGTCAGCGTTTGGCCGGAACTTCATCCCACTCGATCAAATTGTGATGTCTCCCCGCCCTTTAGCATAGCGGTTGGGGCCGACCTGCCTCAATCCCATTTCGGCGCAAAACCGAAATCGGTCAGCCGGCCGCCCGCGCTGCCCATCGCGGAGATCTCGCCCATATCCGCTTCGGACAGCTCGAAATCGAAGATATTGATGTTCTCCTGCAGCCGCTCGAGCTTCGAGGTGCGCGGGATCGCGGAAACATTTTGTTGCACCAGCCAGCGCAGGCAGATTTGGGCCGCGGTCTTGCGATAGCGGTCGCCGATCCGCGCCAGTGCGCGGTCATTCTTGATTCGCCCCTTCGCGACCGGACTGTAGGCCACCAGCGCCAGGCCATGGCGCGCGCAGGCCTCCATCACCTTGGCCTGGTCGAGATAGGGATGATACTCGACCTGGTTGCAGGCGAGCGTTTCAGGGCAGTCCGTCACCGCCTCCTCGATCAGCGCCACCGTGAAGTTCGAGACGCCGATATGCCGCGCGAGGCCGGCTTGCTTGACCCGCGCCAGCGCACCGAGCGTCTCGGCCAGCGGCACCTGCGGGTTGGGCCAGTGCAGCAGCAGCAAATCAACCTCGGTCAGGCGCAGCCGCGCCAAGCTCTCCTTGGCCGATCGCTCAAGGTCCTTCGGCAGAAAGTGGTTCGTCCAGACCTTGGTGGTCAAGAAGACGTCGTCGCGCTTGACGCCCGAGGCGCGCAGCCCCTCGCCGACCTCGCGCTCGTTCTCGTAGATCTGCGCGGTGTCGATGTGGCGATAGCCGAGCCGCAGCGCCTGCTCGACGATGCGCGCGCAGGTGCGGCCGCGTAACTCCCACGTGCCGAGCCCGATCACCGGGATTTTGGCACCATTGCCTTCGATGAAGATCATGCGGCCATTATGAGCCGCCAGGCCGGCGCTGCCAACTCACGCGGGCGTGGGGCCGGCTGAAGGCCGGTCGAGCCGGCTCAAGGTTCCGGCTCGAAACCGTCGGTCAGCGTCTTCAGGAAGGCGATGATGTCGGCTTCATCCTGCGTCGTCATCGCCGGCGCATCGCCGGCATGGCGGTCGAACGGCGGATCGCTGACGTCGACATTGGCGTGATACTTCGCCGGCAGATCGTCGTACTTCCGCACCGTCCCGTCTGCTGCGCGCGGAAAAACCTTCTCCGGATTGGTGTCGCGGAAATTGTAGAAGTCGAGCACCTGCTCGAGGCTGCGGAAGGCGCCGTTGTGGAAGAAGGCGCGGCGGGTCGCCGTGTTGCGCAAGGTCGGCGTCAGGAACATGCCGCAATATTGCGTTTGCTCGGCGACGTCGGTGCGCTGCGGGCCGCAGACCCCGAGATCGAAACGATCGGGATCGGCGTTTTCAGCGAGCGCGGCATTGCGCGGCGCGCCGAGCGCCTCGTACTGATGGTCGGTGAACAGCGGCGGCAGGCTGTCGCGCGTCGGTGCCGACGTATGACAGCCAGCGCAATTCGCCTTGTCAGGGTCGTCGAACAATTGCAGGCCGCGCAGCTCGCTCTCGCTGAGCCGCGCCCTGCCCTCCAGCCAGTAGTCGTACTTGCTGGTATAGGGATGGAAGCTCACCTCTTCGACCTGATAGCGCGCGATCGCGAACATCGCCTCCGCGATCAGCAACCGCCCGTTGTCGAACACACCGGCGCCGAACAGCTCGGCGAAGCGCCCGGCGTAGCGCGCGCGGCGCAGCTTGTCCGCCACCACCTCGAGACTGCCGCCATCCATTTCATTGCGGTCGAGCAGCGGGAAGATCGCCTGATCCTGCAGCGTGTCGGCGCGACCGTCCCAGAACAGGCCGCCTTGCGGCACGATGTTCGCCGCAGCAGCTGCGGTCGCGGTCGCGACCTTCTTCGCGCGCGCGCTCTGCTGGCCGAGCGCGGCCATCTGCGCGAGGTCGACGACATTGTCGTCTTCGTCCTTCTCGGGCCCGATGCTGAAATTCGGCTGGCGCTCGAGATAGGTCAGCGAGGGAACGGCGCGCGCACCCTGCCGCTTGAGCGTGGCGCCGCCGAGCATGACCGGCCCGTCATTGGGCGGGCCGTAGGCGTGATCCGGGCTGTGGCAGGACGCGCAGGAGAGTTGGCCTGACGATGAGAGCGACGCGTCGTAAAAAATCTGCTTGCCGAGTTGCGCCATCGAAGACAGCGGCGCAACGGGTGGACGCATCAGGTGGATCGGGTTCGGGTTTGTACCCGCCAGCCCCTTTGCGTCCGGAAGTCCGGACGTCTCCACCGCTGCGACAGCGCCGGCCATGCAGAGCAGGCCGGCGCCGAGGAGCCACAAAGTGCGGCCGTTCATGTCACATCCGATGATTAGCGGTGATGATCAGGCGGGCTGACGATCACCGTGCCGGACGTCGGATCGAGAAACAGCTGGCTCTGACGATCGTCGCGGAAGCGATCGCGGTCGAAGTCGAACAGGTCCATGATCGATTCGGCGCTCTCGTCGAACGAGCCGCCACCCAGGCGCTGGCCGTGCAGCCAGTTGTCCTCGATGAAGCGCACCACGGACGCCTGCGTCAGGCGGTCGTGGCTGACGAAATTCCGCTTGGCGTAGGGCGAGATCACGATGAAGGGAATGCGCGTACCCGGACCGCAGCGGCCGTTCACGGGCTTGCCGCTCAGACCCTTCGGCTGCGGCTGCTTGGCGGCACCGAGGCCGCACTTGCCGGGACCGTTGACCTGATCGGCGGTCGGATCGTAGGAGGCGCTGGTCGGCACGGCATAGGCGTGGTCGTACCAGCCGTCGGAATCGTCGTAGGTGACGATGACGGCGGTGTCATGCCATTCCGGCTGCTTCTGCAGGAAGTTGATCAGCTCGACATTTCCGGCCTGCTCGTCGAGCGGATCGGAATTGCCGGGATGGCCGTCCTGATAGGCCGGCATCTTGATGTAGGAGACCGCCGGGAAGTTGCCGGCTTTGACCGCGGCGTAGAAATCTTCGAGGTCGTAGTTGTGATTGGCCGGATCGACGGTCTTGCTGCCAGCGATATAGGTGTGGCCGATCGCATCGACCGAGCTCGGCCGCGCATGGGTCGGGTTGCCCGTCGACTTGTAGTACTGGAACCAGGCGTGGTGCGGGATATAGTCCACGATGGTGCCGCTGACATTGCTGGAGAAGGTGCTGCGGGTACAGCCGGTCGTGCCGTTGGCGTTCTTGAGTGTCAGGTCGAAGCCGCCCATGAAGCCGCCCCAGCTGATATGTTCGGCGTTGAGCAGGTCGCCGATATTCTTGCTGGTCATCAGCACGGTGCTGGTCGCGCTCGAACACTGGTCGTAGGCGGGATCGGTATCGCCGATCAGCGTCAACCCGCCCTGGCCGTCAGCGATCGACGAGGAGCTGCCGACGATGTTCACCGCGCCGTTGGTCTGGCCGGAGATCACCTCGAGCGCGCCTTGTGTCGACGGCCCGTAGGTGCCTGTGTAGGTGTTGTCGTTCATGGCGAAGTTCTGGGCGTAGTTCCAGAACGCGGTAACGGTGTTGCCGTCGAAATAGCCCAGCACCTGCCCGTTGGTGCCGAAGGCGCCGACGCCGCCGGCCGTGCCGCGCCCGGTGAATTCCGGAAACAGGTCGGCCTTGCCGTTGTCATAGGCCTGCTGCTCGGGTGTGTAGGCGTGGTTCTGCGATCTCGTGTTGGCCTGGGTGCGGTCGAGACGGAACGGATTGGCCGCGCCGGTGCCGTTGGCCGGGTTGAGGTTGGGATTATTGGTCAACAGGTTCGCATTGGCGAGGTTGTTCACCTTCGGCGTATGCGGCTTCGCGGTGAAGGGAATCGAGCCCGACGGATTGGCCGCGTTCGGATACGTCGCAAAATAATGATCGAACGAGCGGTTCTCGTTGAAGATCACCACGAGATGCTTGATCGGCGTATCCGTGTGGATCTCGTGCGGATGACGATGGTCCCGCTCCCATTCGTCCTGAGCGGTAGCGCTGCCCACGAGCGCGGCAGCAATCACACAGAGTCCGACCGTCGAAAGAAGTTTGGCTTTCACCGTAGTGCCCCCAGCTATTGCAAATTTATGACGTTAGCGTGCGACACGTTAGCCACGTCCCGTAACAGGTCTGTGTCGGTTTTATGCAGTCGATGAATATCTGTGAAAAAATGACGCGCGCATTTCTCGCGACGGTTGCAACCATCGAGAATAATCTTCGGGCTTAATCTGTCGGGCGTGAATTGCGACGCACGCCCGCGAGGCGGTGCGCGTCGCCCCGCTCGGCCCGAATGGTCCAACAGGAACGTTCACGCACGCAAAATTCGGAACGCTGCCGTGGTGACCTGGCCGATAGCGGGCTTGCTTTCACGGACGCGTCCTGGCCGGGCGTCCGCCCAGGACGCGTCCGCGTGACCTATCTGCGGATGAAGGCCGCAACCAGCGCGCTGGAGCCGGCGCAGGCGGCCACCACCAGGAACACCAGCGAGGTCTGGTTATGCGCGTCCATGAAATGGCCGATCATGGGTTCGCCGAGGCCTGCGAACAAATAGGCGAAGAAGTTCATCACGCCGGTCGCGGTGCCGGCCCGCTTGTGGCCGACGAGATCCGGGCACAGCGCCCAGAATGAGGATTGCGGACCGTAGGTGAAGAAGCCGCACATGAATAGCACCGTCATCCCGAGATAAATTTCCGTGGTGGGAATCTTGTACATGCAGAGCGCGGTGACCGCGGCGAGGACCATGTAGAGGACGATGGCGAGATAGCGGCGCGAGCCGAACACCTTGTCCGAGACCCAGCCATTGCTGAACGCTCCCACCGCCATGCCGACCGGCAGTGCGATGCTGATCCAGCGCGGATCGATCGCCGATGTTGCGCCGGCCTTGGCCCAGTTGTTGCCGAGGAAATGCACGGGCACCCACACCAGGAGGCCATAGCGCGCCGCGTTTTGGAAGCCGATCGAGACGCCGGCGACCAGCAGGCGCCAGTTCGACAGAACGGCCTTGTAGCGCGCGAAAGAGCTCTCGTTGGCATCGATGGCGCTCTCGCCCGCGGCAATGTCTTCGGCGTCGTCATGCGGCGAGGCAAAGCCCATGTCCTCGGGCTTCTCGCGAGCAATCAGATAGAACGCGATGCCGCCGACCAGCAACAGCACGACCGGGATGCGGAATATCCAGCGCCAGTCGAGCTGGAAATAGCCGACCACGACCAGCGACGTGACGAATGACAGCACTGAGGCGAGACCGGCTGCGAATGTATAGAGGCCATAGACCGTGCCGCGCTCATGCCGTCCCCACCAGTTCGACAATAGGCGGCTGCCCGGCGCCCATCCCATCGACTGGAAGTAGCCGTTGATGCCCCAGAACAGCGACAGGCTGACGATGCCGGTCGACAGGCTGGTGGCCCAGTTCATGATGAAGGAGAGGATCGCGCCGGCGCTCATGACGCGGCGGCCGCCGAACTTGTCGCCGAGATTGCCGTTGATCGCCTGCCCGACCGCGTAGCACCACAGCAGCGCCGCGCTGGCCCAACCCAGCGCCTCCTTGGTGACGCCGAACTCGGCCTGAATGCCGGGAATCGCGAAGCCGAAGGTTTGCCGCCCCGTGTAGAAGAACAGATAGCAGAACATCGCCGCGAACAGCATCCGCCACTGCGCGCGGCGGAACGAGGTCGCCAGCTCCGGATTCTGGATTCCGACCGAGCCGACGCTCGCCGGACTAAACGTGATCGTCATTGAAAGCCTCCCCTGATTGCCGACTTATGAATGTTTCGCAGTCCAGCCGCCGCGCTGTTGTTGTGGCGCGCGTGCGGCCTCGTTTCGGATCGGATGCGGCTAAGCAGGCCAGGGCAGCGAGTAGGTCTTGACGTTGGTGAAGCTCTTGATCGCTTCCTGCACGCCTTCCTTGTAGCCAAGGCCGGAGTCCTTGATGCCGCCGAACGGCGACATCTCGATGCGATAGCCCGGCACTTCCCAGACATTGACGGTGCCGACGTCGAGCTCGTTGACGAACCGCGTGATGTAATCGAGCCGGTTGGTGCAGACGCCGGACGACAGGCCGAAAGCTGTCGCGTTGGAGATCCGGATCACGCTCTCGATGTCGTTGGGGACGCGGATGATCGGAATCACCGGACCGAAGGTCTCCTGCATCACCAATTCGCTGGTGTAAGGGATGCGATCCACCACCGTCGGCGGATAGAGCGCACCATCACGGTTATTGCCGTGCAGCAGTTCGGCACCGTCTGCGACGGCCGCGTTGACCCGGCGCTCGAACTCCTTTGCCGCGCCCTCATGGATCACGGTGCCGACATCGACGGTCGGATCCATCGGGTCGCCACACTTCAGCGCCCGCGCCTTCTTCAGCACCAGCGCCGAGAAATCGTCGGCCACGGCCTCCACGCACAGGATGCGCTTGACGGCGGTGCAGCGCTGGCCGGAGTTCTTGGTGGCACCGGTGACGGCGAGCTCCGCCGCCTTCTCCAGATCGGCGTCCTCCATCACGATCAGGGGGTCATTGCCGCCGAGCTCGAGCACCAGGCGCTTGTAGCCGGCCTTCATCGCAATGTGCTTGCCCACCCGGACCGAGCCCGTGAAGGTCACGAGATCGGCGTCGGGATCGGTGATCATCGCATCGCCCATCGAATGCGGATTGCCCGTCACCACCGACAGCATCTCCGGCGGCAGGCCGGCCTCGTAGAGCACGTCGGCGAGCGCCAGCGCGGTCAGCGGCGTCAGCTCGGTCGGCTTCAGCACGACGCGGTTGTTGGTGGCGATCGCCGGCGCGATCTTGTGGCTGACCATGTTGAGCGGATGGTTGAACGGCGTGATCGCCGAGATCGCGCCGAGCAGCGGGGTGCGCGTCGTGAAGATCTTGCGCGCCTTGCCCTGCGGGCTGATGTCGCAGGAGAAGGTCTCGCCGTCATCCCTGATCGTGAGCTGGCCGGCAAAGGAATAGACGTCGTAGGCGCGGCCGGCCTCGTAGAGCGAGTCCTTCCAGCACAGGCCTGACTCGGCCGTGATCAGCCGCGCGAACTCCTCCTTGCGGCTGGCGAGGATGTCGGCGGTGCGCAGCAGGATGCGCTGGCGCTCATAGCGCGTCAGCTTCGGCTTGAAGGCGGCGGCTTTGGCAAAGGCGCTGCGCACGTGCTCCGGGCGCGCCGCCGGCACCGTGCCTACCACCTTGTTGGTGTAGGGATTGAAGACGTCGACATGCTCGTCGGTGTCGACGAGCGTGCCGGCGATGCGCATCTGCTCGTGGCGGACGGCCGGGGTCTGGATGTTCATGGCAATGTCCTTGGCGGTGTCCTGCATTACTGGATGCGGTTGAGCGCGACGTCGAAAGCGTCGAAGTTGCGCAAGCGATGATCAGGCGGCAGCGCGATCTTGCGGTTGGCGATCAGCGGCACCCGCTCCTCGGTCAGTCCGCCATGCGAGCGCAGCGGCTCGGTGAGCCCCGACAGGTCGTGACGCGCCGCGCTGGTGCCGAGCACCTTGTGCTTGGAGGAGATCACGACGATGTCGCCGATTCTGTCAGGCGGCAGCTCGAACCTGGCACAGGCATCCTTGCGCGTCAGTGCGACGTCAATGCCGTTGATGTCGCGCAGTCGCATCAGCAGCGTGTCGATGTCGGCGCCTTCGGGCGTGTAGATCGTTGCGAACGACCCGAGCGAGCCGTGATGGGCGACATAGGGATCGGTGATCGGCAGGATCACCCGTGCGGCGCCCTTCCCGGTCCAGTCATCCATGACGTCCTGGAGATAGATGACGTCAGGCTTGCCGTCGGCGAGATACTTGTCGTTCATGCCGTGATCCGCGGTCGCCACGATGGTGCAGCCGAGCGCATCGAGCTGCGCCAGGTAGCCGTCGATCATCGCGTAGAAGTCGTTGGCGATTTTGGTACCGAGCCCGACCTTGTGCTGGATGTAGTCGGTGGTCGACAGGTACATCAGGTCGGGGCGATGGCGCTCGACGAGCTTGACGCCAGCCGCGAACACGAACCGCGACAGGTCGGCCGAGTAGACTTCGGGCAGCGGCAGGCCGACGAAATCGAGCACATCGTCGATGCCGTTAGCAGCAATGGTGGCCTGGTCGGCCCTCTCCGCAGAGAAAGCAAAGGCGCGGCCGGTGGAATAGTCGAGCCCGTGCGCGAGCAGCGCGCGCAGCTTGTCCTTGGCGGTGACGGCGGCAACCCTGTAGCCGGCATCGTGGACGCCGGCCAGAATGGTCGGCGCGCGCAGGAATTTCGGGTCGTTCATCATGACCTCGGTGCCGCTTGTCGTGTCGTAGAAATAGTTCCCGGCAATGCCGTGCACCGCCGGCGGACGTCCCGTGATGATCGAGAGGTTGTTCGGATTGGTGAAGCTCGGGATCACGCTGGCGGCGTGCACGTGGGCGCCCTCCTTCATGAAGCGTGCGAAGGTCGGCGCCACGCCGGCGTCGATCGCCTTCTCGATGTAGCCGGGCTCCGAGCCGTCCAGGCAGATCACGACGGTCGGTCGCGTCGGCGGGCTGTAGCTGCGGCCGTTGACGATGATGGGGTTGCCATTGGTTGTCATGATGTCTCTCCTTGTCGTGCGTCGCGCCGTGATGCGCTCACGCGCTGATCGCGCTCGGCAACCGCGTCATCTGCGACGCCTCGATGAGCTTTTCTCTTGATCCAAGGAAGTTGCGGCCGCGCTCGCCCTGCAGCGAGTCCTCGATCAGCGCGTTCCATTCCTTGCGGTCGATCCGGTAGGCGGCCGGGTTGCAGGAGATGCCGAGCCGCGCCATGAAATCCTCGAGGTCGTCGGCGGCGCGCGCCAGATCCGTGCCGAAAATCTGCTTCAGGCTGTCCTCGCAGAGCCCGCCGGCACCCTTCACGCTCCGCAGCACCATCGGCAGCGAGAACGAACAGGCGATGCCGTGTTGCACGCCGTGATGAAGCGTGATCGGGTAGGACAGCGAATGGGCGATCGCGGTCTTGGTGTTGGAGAACGCCAGCCCCGCAAACAGCGCCGCCTGCGCCATCCGGCTGCGCAATTCGAGATTGCCGAGATCGCCGGCAAGCCGCGGCAGCACGTCCAGGACGCCGCGCGCCGCCGCTACCGCGTGGTTGGCCGAGACCGGGTTGTTGTTGACGTTCCAGATGCTCTCCAGCGCGTGCGACAACGCATCGAGACCGGTCGAGATGGTGAGCAGCTGCGGCTTGCCGAGCATCAAGCGCGGGTCGATCACCGCATGCGTCGGGTAGAGCGACGGGCGGGCCAGCGAGTATTTCTTGCCGTTGGCCTCGTCCCAAACCGTGCCCCAGCAGGTGACTTCGCTGCCGGTGCCTGCGGTGGTCGGCACCGCGATGATCGGGATAGCCGAGAGCCGCTCGGCGCCCTGCTGCGTTTCGAGATAGGTCCGGACAATTTCGAAGTCGCCGCCCGCGGCCGCGAACACTTTCGCGGAGTCGATCACCGATCCGCCACCGAGCGCGACGATCACCTCAGGCTGCTTGCCAAGCACGCCGAAACGCGCGGTCTGCTCAGCGAGCAGGCGGTAGTCCGGATTGGGCGCGACGTCGCGGATCGTGAGCTGTGCTGCGCCGGCTCCGGCCTGCAGCCGCGCTTCGAGCGCAGCGAACACCGGCTCGCCATAGGTCACCAGGGCATAGGAGCGCCTGCCGATCAGCGCCGCGAGCTTGTCGAAGCTGTCGGCACCGAATTCGATTTGCACCGGGTTCGAGTATTTCCAGGCCATTCCCGCGTCCTCCGTTTGGTCGCGAAAATACGGCGTCGGCTACTATTGACAAATTCATTCTTCAGATGCGTTCTATTGATTATGTCAATAGTGTTCAGCCAGCTCCGCGCTTTCCATGCGGTCGCCGCCCACGGCGGCTTCACCGCGGCATCGCGTGTGCTCAACGTCGGACAGCCGACGCTGACCATCCAGGTCAAGGAGCTGGAGCAGACCTACGGCGTCGAACTGCTGATCCGGAAATCACGGCGCACCGAGCTTACCGAAGCAGGCTCCGCGCTGTTCGAGATCACCCGCGGCATCATGAGCTTCTGCGACGAGGCGCACGAGCTGTTGGCCGCGCACGGCAAGGCGACGAAGGGCCATCTTCGCGTGGCGACCGTCGGACCGTTTCACGCCACCGAGATCATCGCCGCTTTCAAGCGCGACCACCCCGCGGTGCAGATCTCGACCATGCTCGGCAATTCGGAACGCACCCTGCGGCACATCATCGACTTCGAGGCTGATGTGGCGATCCTGGCCGAGGTGCCGGAAGACACACGCGTGACGATGATCCCCTATCGGACCCATCGCGTGGTCGTGTTCGTCAACGGGGATCATCCATGGTTCAAGCGGAAGTCGGTCAAGCTTCGTGAGCTCACCGACCAGCCGTTCGTGCTGCGCGAGCGCGGCTCGACCACACGGCGCGCCTTCGAGGCGACGATGCAAGCCGAAGGCGTGACGATCGAACCGGTGTTCGAGATCGAAAGCCGCGAAGGCGTATGGAAGGCGGTCGAGCGCGGGCTCGGGATCAGCGTGGTCGCCGATTTCGAATTCGTGCCGCACCCGAATTTGCGCGCGCTCGAGATCAGCGATCGCACCATCAAGACACAATACAACATTGCTCATCATAGCGGGCGCGGTCACTCGCCCATGGTCAAGGCGTTCCTTGAGACGGTTCGACGCATGAAGGGTACGGATCGCAACAGATAACTCACTCTCTCGACGGAGTCCGGCCGGCCCGTTGCGCCTTTATCTTTCGAACCGCGGCGCTTAGGCTGTATTTTGGGCTTGGGGGAATTTTATGCGCATCTGTTGACGGGTGGCCGCCGTTGCGTTGATGTGCCTTTCAGTTGCCGCGCCGGCGCTGCTGGCTGACGAGATCGAGCGACACGAACCCGAGATCGACGTGTTCGCGTTGATGACCGGCAAGTGCCGCACGCTCAAGGTCGCGGACCGCGATTTCCAGTACACCACCGTGGCCTTTTCCCACAGCCCGGGCGGCCGCTCCGATTTCACCGTACCTTTCAACGCATGCGCGCCGCTGAAGGCGGAGCCCGTTATTCACCGCCGGCGTCCGCCGTCCGCTTCCTAGGCGTGCAGCCAAATTGGGATCGATGCCAGCATCGTTCTTGCCAGCCCCAAACGCCGCGAAGTACGGTGACGGAACAAGCTCATCTCAGAATGGGCCGGACCGGGAGAAAACGCATGATGACTTTACGCCCTGCTCTTTGTGCCATCGGCTTGGCCGGCCTCCTCGGCAGCGGCCTGGCGCAAGCCGGAACCAACGACATCCTGATCGGCCTTGACAACAAGGTCACCTACGGTCCCGAAGGCCAGATCAACGGCGCTCCCGGTAACGACGCCGTGCTGGTCGTGGACATTTCCAACCCGGCCAAACCCAAGATCCGCGCCAACCTGCCGCTGACGAACTCCCTGCTGGGCCCGCCCACCAACCTGCAGATCACACCGGACGGCAGACTGGGCCTGGTCGCCAATTCCGTAGTCCACGTCCAGGACGGCAACTCCTGGAAATCGGTCCCGGATAACAAACTGTATGTGATCGATCTCACGGCCAACCCGCCGAAGTTGATCGACACGGTGACCGTGGGACGGCAGCCGTCTGGTCTGTCGATCTCCAGAAAGGGCGACCTCGCGTTGATCGCCAACCGGGACGGCAAGAGTGTCTCTGTTGTCTCGATCCAGGGCTCGACGGTCAAGGCCGTAGGCGAGGTCTCGGTGGAGCAGCAGGCGGCCGCAATTGTCATCGCACCCGACGGCAAGCGCGCCTTTGTCTGCCTCAACCTCGCGAACAAAATCGGCGTGTTGGCGATCGATGGACAGAACGTGACCTACGACAAGTCGATGGACATTTCATCGGCGTTCACTCCCTACAACATCGACATCACGCCAGACGGCAAATACGTCATCGCCTCGAATACCGGTGCACTGAAGAACAACGCCGATGCCGAGGTGATTATCGAAGCGACCGGCCCACATCCCCACGTGGTCGATGTGATGACCCCAGGTACCGGACCGGAAGGCTTCGCCATCGCGCCCAACGGGAAGACCGCAGCCGCCCCACTGCTGCTCGGCACCTCGGCCAAGGACAGTGACTGGTTCAAGACCAAAACCGGCGAACTTGTCCTGATGTCGATCGGCACCGGCGGTAAGCTGACGGTGACTGCGCGTGCACCGCTCGGCGGCCTGCCGGAGGGCATCGCTTACAGCCCGAACGGCGACTACCTCTATGTGGGCAACTATTTCGACAAGGACCTGCAGGTATTTCACCTTGCCAACGGCAAGCTGACCGAGGCAGGACCCAGGCTGAAGCTGCCGGGCCAGCCGGCGTCCATGCGCGCGCCGGCGCGGTAGAGTGCGTCCCCATTCCGCCGGTCGCGGAATGGGCTTCCGTCAACAGACCCCCAGGCCCGCCGCTGCCAATGTGTTCCCAAGGCGCGTAGCGCGTGTTTTTGCGTGTCTGGTCTTGGCAAGGCCTCGCGACAGAAGTAATTTCGTTTTTTCGGAAGTTTTTCTTGACACCAACCCCAACTCAACCGTTTAATGCACCCATCCTACCCGATTGAGGGGCGAGCGTACGTCACGAACGCGCGGTGGGATGCGGTGGACGCGGAATGCGCAACTGACGAGTGCGCATGACGCGGACGGTGAAATCGTGTGGACCTGACGCCCCAGTGGCAGGTGTCCTCTCGTGAAGTGCGCGAAAGCGGCTTTGCGGGGGCGGTGACAACAAAGCCTAGTCTCGCCGGGGAGCACGTATAAGCCGTAAAGCCATCGCGCAGGGAAAGCCGGAGTGCCTCCGCTGAACCTGTATGCTCGTGTGCGGTTTCTTCTACCCATTTGCACTCGAGACCGCGGGTGCAGCGTGCACCCGGCTTTCCCTGCGCCCTTGTGTTCAAGAGAGGGCGAAGCGAGATGCAAAGCTCGGACAAATCATGTCGCGAGAATGTAAAACTGCGTCCTCATCCACAACTGTCATCGCCCGGCTTGACCCTACGATATGCACACATCTCCAGACGCGCCCTTGCGGAGCGTCCCATTCTCTGAATCGATGATGGCCCCGCAACATTCGGGGAACAGGCATGGAAGGCGGTTTGGGACGGTTTGGCGACCGGCGCCTGGAAAAAGGGGGGCCGGCTTGCTGGCCCGTTTGGTCAGTGTCGGGCAATCCGGTATCAGTGTGCGTCGCGTGGGAGGCAATCGCGCGGGCGAGATGCGGATTACGCGCTTCTTGCGTAATCCCCGCGTGAGGCCGGAAGAGATGATTGCTACCGCCCGTGCGCGCACCGCGGGGTTGGTT
>NZ_JYMU01000011.1:0-4296 GCF_000938235.1 Bradyrhizobium sp. LTSPM299 | reverse complement strand
AACCTCGAATCAAAGCCCGATCCCGACAACAATAGCCGATCAGGTTTTCACACAGCCTGGAAAGCCAGGACGACGCTGAGTGTGTGGCGCGCTTTCTGATCCAAAGTCGTTGTCATCACCCACGAAGGCGGATGTCCACTTCTGGATGCATTCCGGACCTAACTCGGACGCTACGGCACTTCCGAAAAGGGGCCAAGAGCTGACGTGAGGGTCCATCACTCCGCTCGCTTCCATATCACGTCGACTACGTCTCCAGCCGGAGGACGAACGGTCAGCGTCAGTCGGTCTCCCACAATCGCAACGAAGCGTTTCTGATCGGTGCCATTCCAGTTCGGAAAGGAACTGCCCTCGACGTTGATTGCGATGCTGCTATCTGCCTCGTTTATTGAATACGTTCCGAAGTAGGTTATCGTGCCGTCGGCCGTTTCTTTGTTTTCCTCAGGGGTGCCTTGCCACAAGGCATTGCTCGCGTATTTGGCTCGATCTGGTCGCATCACAGTGATGATGTATCGGCCACCCGCATCAAAGAAGGCGACGCCCTTCGGGTTGGTCCCATAACGCTCGACCTTGGTGCCGTCGCCCTTCTTCTGCTCCCACGAGAGCAGCGTCCAAGTGCCCACCAATTGCTCTTTGAACGATGTCTGGCCCAGCGCGTCGAAAGTCATGATGAACGATCCAAAAGCCGCAATGGCGCATGCGGCAAGAGCCACTCGCAAATTCATTGTTCTCTCCCAAGGGGAAGGATAAAAATCGTCGGTCGAGTACCGCAATTCCCAGGCGTTACCACGCTCGGTCGAAGCAAGTAAGACAAGGTCGGCATGTCCGTTGAGGGTCAAAAGCGCCGGTTTGATCCCGCGCCAGCCGCACCCCTATAAACGGACCTCGTCGGACCGGCCCGGCTGGTCCGTCTCAGGCGCAGCAAATTGCAAAGTTACCGGGACCCACTTAGCAGGTTCAACCTGCTTTGAGTCGTGGCAATAGCGCTAGGGCGTTGTCTCGGCCGATGGCATATTGGTCTGCCTCCGACAGGCCGAGTTGCGACATGCCGTCGGCGCTCTCGCCAAGCCGCCGATACGGGAAGTCGCTGCCGAACAGGATTTGATGGACCGGAATGAGACTGGTGAGGGCCGCGATGGCGGGCCGGTTGCCGCCGACGGCGATGTCGTAATAGAGCCGCTTGAGTTCGTAGTCGACGCCCTGCGGAAGCCGTTCGGCGAGATCTTTTGGGCCATACTGGGTCATGCGGCTGGCGACCATCGGCACCGAACCGCCCGCATGGCAGAAGATGAAACGGATATCCTTGCAGCGCGTCAGCGTGCCGGAGAACAGCAGGCTCATGACCGTCCGTGTGGTGTCTTGCGGCACCTCCGCGATGATGGGCGAGGTGCCGGGCATCAGGGTCCGGCAGCAACTGGGAATGGTGGGATGCACGAAGACCACGGCCTTGCGACGGTTGAGTTCATCGAGCACCGGTTGGTAGTCGGCATCACCAAGCCATTTGCCGCCATAACTGGTGAGCAGGCCGATGCCGTCGGCCTTGAGTACATCGAGCGCATACTCGATTTCGCGCAGACTGCCTTCGATGTCCGGCAATGGAATTGCGCCGAAAAGGCCGAAGCGACCGGAATGTTGGCCCGCAAGCCCCACACAATATTCGTTGACCCGGCGTGCGGTGGATCGCGCCGTCTCCGCGTTGCCAAACCAGACGCCCGGCGTCGACAGCGACAACACTGCGGTCTCGACACCGTGCTGGTCCATCGCGTCGATGGATTGCTGCGGCGTCCAGTCCAGCAAGGCGCGGCTGAGCGAAACGTCGATCCGGTCGCGATTTTCCGCCAGATAAAACGGTGGGATGACGTGATTATGCAGGTCGATCAACCGCCGGCCGGTGGTCGCGCGCGCGGTTAGTCCGGTTCCGGCCAGTCCGACAGCCGCCAGGCCGGTGAGAAATTTGCGCCGATGCATGGCGAGCGGAGGAGCGGCCGGTTGGTTGCAGCAGAGGCAACCGCGGAAAAGCTGACGGCGATTGGATCGATCGTGCATTGATGCCAACCCGTCATTTCGCCCGCTTGAAGAGGACGTCAAGCGTTGTGCCAGGAAGGAGCCCGGGTCTGGTAAACCTCAGTTCGCTGTCGTTCAGCGAGGTTATGGTGCGTTTTTCCGTCGAGTCGCCGACTTGATTGGCGAACGTACTGGCTTGGATGTCCAAGTTGAGAACCTTGCTCGCTTCGTCGAGCGAGTATCTTCCAAAGTATGCGATGGAGCCGACGACGATCGCCTTGGCTTCGTCGGGGGTTGCTGTTGTAGGACGACCGGAGGCCAGTTTGGGGAGGTCGGTGCGGGCCTGCATGAGGGAGAAGTACCCGTCCTTGGTGTAGATGACGATGCCTTTTGGATTTTCGCCAAACAGCCCTCGCCTGGTGCCGTCGTTAGACGTGACATCGACGGAAACCTGAAGCCAGGTGCCGACCAGCAAGTCCTTGAGCGGCTTTTGCTGACCGAAGGCGCGATCCGGCAAGACCAGACTCAGCATGGCGACTACGAACAGATTGGCCATCGTGGATTTTCTCATGCTGCGTCCCTTTCAATGTGCGGACCGGTATTGACGGCTTCGCATGGTTCGTGCCCGACCGTGTCGGCAGGCGATCTCGAGCCGCGATACCTTAGGAGCGGCTCCGGACCGCGGTCTTGGATTGTAGGGAACGAGGCATTGGACTCTGATGTCCCTAGTCAAGCGCTGAGGGCGCAATTGGTCGCCCTCTTGCTGCCATTCTGGCTTGAGGGTCTGGGCGATAGATCGTGCAGGGGTGAGGGCGGGGACCTGAAGACGTCGGTGATCAAACTCTGATTCGCGGGTTGGGTACCGCATTTCCGTTTGTTCGTCCGGGGCTGTCCCTGTCTAAACGCGGGCATCGATCTTGCGATCGGCCACATAGTCCAAGCGGGAGTTCCCCTGCCGTGGCCCCGCCCTCGCTGCTGCACGATTGATGTTCGATGATGCTCCGCTGTTATTGGGCCGTTGCTACGTGTCAGGGCGGAGGGGTTGTGGGCCGGTCGAGCCCTCATAGCTCGAGCGGTCCATGACCCTGGTCTTTAGTTCGCCGTTGCATGAGATCCCGCGACTTCGCGGTTGATCGCCCAGATGAAGGCCGACAGCTCGCGGGCGATCGCAGTTACCACGATCGTCGGCCGCTTGCCCTTCCGCGTCATTGTCCGGAAGCGGCCACAAAGCCGTATCTGCGCCTTCCAGGCAATCTCGCGGGCCGTTCGTGGTGCGGCCCCGATCCTGGTCTGCATGTCCTTGCTGACGCGGGGTGGGAAACGGTAACTCCACGCAGCCTCGATGAGCAGCCGTCGTGCTCGCGCGTTGCCGGCCTTGGTGATGCCACCCCGCTTGACGTTCTCTCCGGTAGATCTCTCTGACGGGGTAAGGCCAAGATAGGCCATCAACTGGCGGGGGTTCTCGAAGCGCGACAGATCGCCAAGCTCGGCCAGGAACGCGACCGCACCGACCATGTCGACGCCACGCATGGCCTGCACTGCCTCGATGACCGGCGCCAGAGTCCAGTCCGCGACGGCCTCGCGCATGGCCTGCTCCAACCGCTCGATCCGTTCCCGGACCTGTCGTACAGCCAACAACATTTCCTCGAAGGCGATGCGCTGCTCGCGATGCTCAAGCTTGAGGCCGGTGAGCCAGTTGAGGTGCGTCCGCCCCCAGGTTTTCTTGCCCGGATAGTGACGGCCGAGACGCAGCAGTAGCGAGGAGACGTTCTGGCGCTTGACTCTGTAGTCCTTGACCGCGGCGTCGCGAGCCCGCACGAGGTCCCGCATCGCCTCGTGACGCTCATCAGGCACCCAGACCGCCGTCAGCTCACCGGCCCTGAGCAGCTTCACGAGATTGACGGCATCGCGCCGATTGGTTTTGACCCGATCACCTGGCTTGGATGGGATCAGCGACGGTGCCACCACAATGCAGTCATGGCCGATGCTCTTGATCAAGCGGTAGAGACCGTAACCTGTCGGGCCAGCCTCGTAGCAGAACGTCAATCGAGCATGTTTGCTCGCAAGTTTTGCGACGAGCTTGCGTGTCTCGGCTTCAGTATTGTCGATCTCGCCGAGATATCGAATCTCACCGGCTCGACCGGCATCGGCAATCGCCACCGCATTGCGCAATTTCGCAGTGTCCAACGCCACGAATGCTTCGCTATGATGCTCCATGACTCGCCCCTTTGTGTGAGGCTCTACCCGGCCTATCCGGGCAGCCCTCGTCATCACATCGAGGGTGAGTCGCCTTCA
>NZ_JYMU01000100.1:50018-76872 GCF_000938235.1 Bradyrhizobium sp. LTSPM299 | reverse complement strand
CGACCAAGTATTGGCTATCGACGCTGCCAGCCAATATCGGCTTCCGCGAACTCGTCGATCTTGCCAAGCTGCGCTGGCGCATCGAGCGCGACTATCAGGAGCTCAAACAAGAGGTCGGGCTCGGTCACTATGAGGGCCGCGGATGGCTCGGCTTCCACCATCACGCCACGCTTTGCATTGCAGCTTACGGATTCCTGATCGCCGAGCGGGCGACGATTCCCCCCTCAGGACCTCGTTCTGCCACGCCGTTCCAGACACCTCGCTTACCCGACAATTACCGACCCAGAGGATCCGCCATCGCGGCCTGAACGCCACACCCCCAACTCGATCGCAACCATGCGTCTACGCCTGATCCGAGCGATCATCAAAACCTTGCCGCGATGTCCATGTTGTGGCGCCATCGCAGCAGGCGGACGACGATGAAAACTCATGACGCAGTAAGATTAGTTCGGCCTGCCTGGAGGGCGAGCCGGCTTCTGACGGTGTTCTTCCAGCCTCCGACCCGACCCGCTGAGATCGAGGGGAGCCTCAAATCTGTTGGCAAACGAGGAAGCGTTCTCTTGGGCACTCGTTCGGAAGGGCTTGGTCGTTCGATGGCGATCCGCTTCACAGTCGTGATCACCACCATCGTCACTGCCGCACACAACACGCCGAGCAGGACCACAAGAGCCCATTGAGGAGAGAGCATCGGCGATCCTTTCAGGAGGGTCGTCTTTCAGAGTTGTCCCGTCTGAGATAAGGGCCGTAAAGAACGTCCTGCCGCCGCTCGTAGACTTTGACCAGGACAGCGCCAGCACAAATCGTCAAAGCCGTGAATAAGGCTAACTCAACTAACATTTTCGACACCCATTCGTTTATCTCGAACGGCGCGATGATCGGAGAACAAGTTGAGCGGCGTCAATTGATTCTCCCGTTAACCTGAAGCGGATTGTCTAATGCGCCGGACCGTATCTAAAGCCGGTTCCGCATTTATCCGTTCTCGCGGGAATCAACCTTAACTATGGAGTTTAATTGCCTAGCGGCGGCCGTACCTTACGCTCGATGAAACCGCGCTCATATATTCCTACGCGCCGCCTAACGGGCTAGCGCCGTGCACGTCAAAAACAGGGCCAGCAGCGCTACAATGGCAAGACTAGACCAGACAATCTAACACAGGAGGAGGAAGGGGGAGGCGGCCGCTTCTCAGAATCGCACGTGGCTCAGCAGCCCGAATAGCGCGGGTCGGGCTTCATAATTTCTCGAAGATAGGCTTTGCCGAAGCGCTCAAGATCGCGGCTGGTCTTCCCGGTAGAGGCCAGCAGGACGATGTATTGCGCGACCCTCTCGCGGGCTTCCGCCCCCACAGGATGGCTTGCTGAACTCAAAACTCTTTCGACAATATCGTTCATGGCACCGCAATATAGGCAGTGCACCATTTTGAACTAGGGCCGTCAAGCCTAGGATGTCGGTATGGTTTTCAGTCCACCCAAGGCCTTAGCATAATTAGTTATTTGGCCTGGCCGCGTCCAGCGGCCCGCCACGAACTTTTCGCCGGGCGCCGAATTACATTGCCAGTGCCGGCGTGAACTACCCCGCTTACGATCCGGCTCGAGAACTCCGCGAGTTGTTCTACCGCCGGGATTTTTCTTTGAAGCGCGTTCCGCGGTACAACAACAGATAGTTGCCGGGGGATTCAGGACCCAGTATTTAGCCAAGCGCCCCGTGACGAACATACTCCGTCAACGCGGCGCTGTTGCTTTTATAAATTTCTACCTTACGTTAACCTCTCAACAGTTGGCGGCTCACGCCCTGAAGCCCCAGGTCGCCAACTGAGAAAGCCCCGCATCCAGCCTGCGGGGTTTTCTTTTGAAACTTTTCCCAGGTCAGTCGACAGATGATTGAAGCGCTAAGGTCCCCAAACCCGCTTCGAACCCTTGGAAAACCCCGCTCCCCCAAGCGGGGTTTTCGCTTTTGCAGTTGTCGCGGCTGAATAAACGGCCGCCACGACAGGGTTCAGATCGGGCGAAGTGGCTCTTTTATTTACTCGAGTGAAATTTCGAAGCTCGCGGAAACGAACACTCCCCCTCCGGCAGCCAGAAGGGCCGCCGGGGCGCAGTGTCGCCGCAACCAATGAAGAGAGCACTATCTTGCTGACTTGGCGCGAGGTTCAGCTAAGGCGCGCCAACCATGCCACCAAAGGCAGCGCTGGTGCGCCCTGCCCCGCGCTGAGGCGGCCGGAGGGCGGGTCGCGGGACGTCTATCGATGGACTGATGATGACCTATCTGGGTCACGGCAGACACTGGTGAATGTGCGACAGTTCAAGTCGATACCACGGAGATTTTCTCGTGAAGGGATTGCTTATTGCAGCTGGCGTGGTTGCCGCTCTGTACGTTTGGGACCAGCAATATGCACAGGGCAAATACACCTATGCGGTCGGCCGCATGGTCATACAAATTCGGCATTCGATCGGGATTTGAGGTCACCTCAGATGGCGGCCTCTTTCATTCGTCTTGCGCGCGGCGATTTGCCTGATCGTACTGCCCGGGCGCCGTTTGGACAAATAGTTGCTTGGGCTGCAATCATCAAATCGGCCCGGAGAGAGACGGCGGCGGCTGGCGATACAGCCATCACTTCTCCGGGCGACCAGGCGTCCGCGCTGTCCTCGTTGCGCCGAGGTCTGTCCGTCAATCTCAGATGAATAGGAGCTGCGGCGCAAGTGGTTACGGACCGGACGGACGAGAATGACTAGCGAAATTCTGCCGCCGCAACGCCAACTATCATTCAGCGCACGATCCCGCAGTAACTTCGGCTGCGACTGCGGTTGCTGTTTCGCACAAAACCGTAGATCTGCGGGGTATTTAATCCTTTTCTCCGACATCAAGCTTAACCAGCGACTTCATTTGTGCAAATCTCACAATTGCGTAGATTTTCTTCCACCGGACATTGCTCACCGTCCGGGTCCACCATGGCGAAGTCGTCGCGCCATTATACTCGGCGTGGCGGCTTCGTTGGTTTTCCTGCTTGGGGTATTCGATGAAGACTTTTTCTGTCTGCGGCAACAGCGAAGCCGAAGCTTCAGATCGCGACGACCTGAAACACCTCTATCGTGAGGTGCAGCGCCTGAGAACGCTACATGGTGTGCTGAAATGCGGTTCGGCTGCCGGCCCGGCCTCATCGGCGGTGGACAACCGCAACCAGAGTCGCACGGTTCACGGGAGGCTTGCCTTACACTGAATGCAATCTCGCCGCCGTCGCGAGAAGCGTTCGGAAGGTGATATTGTGACGTGCCGATAGATCTTCCCTACGTCGTTTGACGGCGAAAATGGTTGTCATCTTGCGCGTCATGTTTGCGATACTCCGTCTTCGCTGCATTGCTCCGTTGGTCCAAGGCTCCGCCAAATTGAAGTGATGTCGCCAACAAGCAGAGAGCTGCAAATGCCCCGTCTCGATATCCGCTGGTTCCGACTGCCGTCATGGTATCGGGTCTCGAATAGGCGCATTCGGCCATGGCTAGATAGTCCCCTCTGGTTTGAATTGTGAGCTAAACCAGAATGAGTTGGAGGCTGGAACGAGTTGCTGTTTTTGAGGATGGACGTCTACATCGTGAAGTCATCCACGATCACTCGCTCAAAGATCGGTTGACGTCATGCAAAAGCATCGAACCCGATCGCCGCCTCCAGCGACAAACGCCGAGATCCAAAGGTAATCCGCGCGGCAGCGTCCTAAGGCGTTGAGGTCAACTCAGACGAAAACCCGCGCCCGAGCTCCAGCAATCTCAAGGAGCCTACTTTCACAGCCATACATTGAGCGATCTGTGCGGTCGCCATGGCCAGCGGGTGGTCCTGATAGGATGAGCAGCGATTAGGCAGGCCGGATAGCTGCTCTTTTAATCAGTTCACAAATTTAATTATCTGATTGGCTTCCATTCCGATACAGCCAAGCATAATCCAGAGCGCAATGTTGATTTCGATCACCATCGCCATCGCGGATTCTCCCTTTTAAGTCGCCTTTTGAGACTCAGAGCGTTTCAAGGCCAATAATCTACCTGACTGGAGAAAGTTCCAGCAAAAGCTTTGGGCAACGAGAGATTGTTCATCGCATCAAATGCGCAATTCAGGCGAGATTTGAGAAGCTGGATTAGACGATATCCCCAGAGCGAAATTAATCACGAGTGATCGTGTTCGAATAAGGGCCGTCGAGCGGCAGAAAGAAAAGAGCGGGGATAAACGTCAGCCCGTCGAAGCCGCGCGGTGTGTCTTGTTCGTAGCTTCCGGCCCGTCGCTTCAGACAGCAAACCCACAGCGGCCCGGGCTGAGTTTGGCGAGACGACCAATGCCGGATTGAGCAACTCGACTTCTCGGCGCTATCCGTAGTTTGCGCGGGCGCTGTCGGCGTCTCGCCCCCTGAACCCCGGTCGCCGTCGGTTGGAAACCATGTCCTGGCGGACGGGGTGCCGATTGGCCGGCTTTGGCAGGGTCTCAGCCAGCCCAAAGCCGGTCTCACCAACGGCCTTCCTAAAGCCGTGGCGAGGTCGTCGGCGCACGTAGCCTCGGGCCCGAAAAGTGAAACCTCGCCTTTGGGACGGTGGGATTTGTTGGGAAAGCAGGAGGTCCGCAAACTCCGGAAAGGCGTTCGAACGAAAAACTCCCTGGGGGCTGGTCCCGCGCTAAACTGATGAAACCAATTTCTCCAACCGCGAAATCGTCCTGCAACAAACACGGCCTACGATGTTCTCGATAGCGGTGGGGTCCGATCATGTTGGCCGTCATTCTCAACGCGCTTTTTCGCCAATTCGTCAAGGCTGCCCTACCCGGCATCGCAAGTCAGGGAGGACGCCCGTGACCGAGATCGTGACGACACTGCTGGCATTCATCAGCATCAGCATTTTTCTCGCTCATGCTTTTGACGCGTATCGCCCACGTTAGGAGTTTGGCTCGATTCTTGCGTTGCCTACATTGCGAGCAGTTTTCTCATCGCAACTGGGAGGTCCAATTTAGGTTGCTGCGTCCATTTTGAACGCCTTGCGATTACAAAGGAGGCACCATTGCATCGTCTTTTAGCTCTCGTCGACATGCGGCTTGCAGTCGTAACCGAAGAAAAAGCCAAGCTCGAAGCTAGATTTCTCAAATTAATGGAACTGCGCCGGCAGGTCAGCAAATCTGATCTCGGCGGCCGCAAAAGGAAAGGCGCAGGGCTAGAGCCGCACCACGTGCACCGGCGAGCGGCAGCCGGCGTTTCTCGGCCTTTCGCGTGAAAAAGCCGCCGCTGGAACGATTCAGCGGCAGCTCTACTGGTTGCGCACGCCTCGTCCGCTTCGACAGTTTTCCGAATGCGCTCAAGAGTTCAATTCGCTCACCAAGAAAGGGGCGCGACCATCGTCCCCGTCAACATGCTTCAGCTGGCGGCTTTATTTGGTACGAACGTCTCTCTTGTGACGTAGTTCACAATGCTCCGTTCAAATCGGTTCTAGCAACATTACTGTGTCGCACGGGAGCGTCGAACCTGATCCTGGCCTTCAGCGACTAACGATAGATTCCGAGACGAACGAGCGCGGTAGCACCATGGGTAGCACCCAGATTATCCCCGTCGACAAATCGCCCGCCAGCCCCAGCCATTTCAGGGAGCGCCTTTTTTCAGTCGGATATCTGGCAATTTGTGCAGTTGCCATGACCGGCTGGTTGATCGCGCTCGGGTGGGCGATGATCCGGTTGGCCGGATGGCTGTTCTCCTGATCAGTTGGGATATTAAATGAGCTGAATTTGCCGCGATTGCGATAGAGGCAATCATCGTCCAAGCGGCAACGCTGATATTGATCACCATCGCGCCTTTTTACCTTGATTGTTCACTTTCCAATATGGCTTGGGTGGAATAGCTCCGAAAACAACGTCTCGAGGCAATAGCTGGCCAGAGTCCAGTTCAACGCCGAAACCTCTCGCCGGGCCAGCGCTTGCGCCTCAGGCGGCAAGTTAGTTTTCTTTGCCTTTCGCCGGCAACAAGACAAGTAAATCAAACAAACGCTTTAAACTATCGGATTCAACGCGGTCGATTTCTCGAACGGAAGGTTCGACGAAGTCAGCTTCTGCGGTGACGTCGTCATCGCGCACAGGGTTTTCCGACCCCTGACCGGATCCCGATAGCGGAGCGTGTTGACGGAGAATTACAGAGGAGCTCATCGATTTTGGCTGTATCGTCGCCTCCGCGATCTCCCGCGGGTTTCTCCCGTCTTCGGAAGAGCCTTTATCGGAAGGACGTTTAAAAATAGCGAGAGACGCAATTTCCCGAAGGCTGTCCGGCTGTGAGCAAGGCGCCGAGCTTTGATCATATGGGTTCGCGAAGGCGTCGAAGGGTCGCAGGTCTGAATCCTTGCGCGCGGAGGCGACAACCATGTCCAGGATCATTGGGAGAAAGGCCTTGTCATTAAACGCAACATAGGCTTTCGCCAATTGTTCGACGTACTTCTGTCCGAACGGCATCAAGATCGTCACAACCTGCGAAAGATCCTGATCCTTCCTAACCAGCGACTCCCACTCGTCGATCTGGTTCGGGTTGTCTGCAAGAAGACTAGTTTGGGCTGGCCAAACCTGAGTTGCATCCAGCGTTGTCGCTTTTGGCGGTCGGTCGACTCGGATCGAGCGAAATTGAGTTTCCGGACGTCTTGAACGTAGCGCCGATGCTTTTAGTTGCTCTTCCGCAATCAAAAGAAAAATGAGACCAAAACCCATGGCAAAGAAGCCTATCGCGGCCCAGGCGATAGAAACGCACAGCAACAATCCAATAATGAGAAATACGTGCCCTGCAATACGCATAACCGATACAATTAAATATAATTAATGGCGGCAGCCTATCTACTTGCCGAGCAGCCCGCAATCCCGAAGATTTAATCGAAGCCGAACGTGGCCATTACTCCATTACTGGCAAGCCGCGCGGAATGAATGCCCGCGCCAGGCAGGAGTCGCGGGCCGGTCATCGATCCTATACGCCTACTTTTTGGAGGTTATTGAACCCGTCTGATCGTCTGGCTCTGGCGGCAGACACCCGTTGCAGATAATGAGCCTCTTTTTCAATTTCGCATCGGCTGCCCGGTTCATGGCATCGAGGGCGGCTCCCCATTCCTTCGAGTATGGTCGCAGTTTGGCCAGATCTGCCTCACTTGGAGACGCATTGTCAGCTGCCGGCGTCTCGCTGAACTTCTCAACGATTGCGCGTTTGGCGTGGTTGCGTTTCCTGAAGGGAACGATGCTGTTCCAATAGGGAGCGTTCCAACTCGACATCGCTTTGACGGGAGGCTGGACGTAGCGCCCTGTTTCAAGGCAGCAGCCGCTAAGAAATAACTCCGCCGCGATCACACATATTAACCGCCTGCTCATTTCCGATTGCCCGTCCCAAACAATCTTCGCCGGACTTCATCGGTAGGATGCCTATCTTATGGTTAATTTTCTCTTGCAGGAGCGAGCCCGTAAGGGTCAAGCCCCGCGAAGCATCTGGTGACCACAATCACCTAGCGGCCCTTTGCGATTGATGATGCTGCGGAAACGTGGATTCAAGGAAACTACGGGCGTTAGAATATGAGGCTCCGGAGTGAACCGCTATCTGCCTCGTCCTGGTGGCAATCTCTCGGAACTATTCAATCTTGAGAGAAGAGTCGCGCTCACGATGCTAAAATAAACCCATTTGGAACTCTCATAATTGTGGCGTGTTAGGCTCTTGCCGGATTTGAGGAGCAGCAAAGAAATGTCGGATTATCGCGCCTATATTTTCGGCAAGGATGGCCATCGCTTTCTAACAATCCCGGAATTTCCGAGCGATTATCGAGATGACGCGACCGCCATGAAAGCGGCCAGAAAGCTGGTTGATGGACACGACATCGAGTTGTGGGACGCCAATCGTTTGATTTGCCGGTTTACGACTGCCATGGAAAAGCCGCAAACGCTTAAGGATTTTACCGCCGCTACCATTTCCGGCGTTCCTAGCATCCTCGTGGTGGACACCGAAGAAGAGCCGGCCTGATATGCCGCCGCCGTGTGTGCCACTCGCGACTATCCACCCCGAGCCGTCATCGCTTCACGCGATTCGTTGCAGCGGCATCGGCATTCTTGGATTGCCCTTCTCGCTTAGGCCGCCTCACTCTCATTGACAGTTTCAACTCGCGGGCCTTCCGAACGACCGCTGGAGCCGTCCGCTCCAGTTCTCGAGCAATAACCGATGCCGGGTAGTCCTTCAGCGTCGCGATATCGTTTGCTGACCAGGCAACATATTGTCGGGACAGAAGCGTCATCGGCATTCGCCCCACCGGAGAACTCGTTGCGCTCCACTTCGTCAACGCTAGCGCGAATCGTGGCCGCATCGTGACCAGCCCGGCCTGACGTACTACAAGAAGGCCACGCCGCATTCGCCAAAGAAAGCACGGTTCCTCAGTCCAAACTGAGGAACCCGGCGTGGCTGGGCAGACTTGGTACGGTCACAGCGCACAGCCCACCCGGATACACGAAGCGCTGAAGAGCTATGAGGAAAAATTGCCGCGAGTTTCGCTGCGGACAGATCATTAGCTTCAGCGATGCTGCCGCCAATCCTTGCGTTTTGCCGTCAACAGGACTGGAAACTTCTCAACCCCCGCAGCGGTTTAGCCTTGGGCGGCAGCAATTTGTGCGGTTCTAAGGTAGGAAACATCGCAGAGCTACCGGAAAATTGCGGTTCCCGTTGAAGGCAAGCGGTTTCAAGGCCGGTTTAGGAAACCCCGCCACAAGAGCATTACGCACAGATTTCTAAAAGCACCCCGGCTTGTACGTCGGTGGCGATCCATTTACTCCTATCCGACGCAGTCTAAGTCGGTTTTTGGGTGATACCTTCGCCGATGGCCGGTGCTGCTATTGCGGAGTTTTTAGCCGGAGCATTGCCAAGAAGCGAGGCAGGAGATCATCGTAACTCTATGATTTATTTAGTAATGTTCGCCACAGTGGCTATTCGAGCTCGTCTCGAGGTAGCTCAACTGTTCAAGCGACACGTGACCAGGTCTGATTTCCCAAGCCGCGTCACGGGTTGGATAAAAATAATCGAAAGATTGAGCATTTTTAATGTTCCAAGTTTGAACCCACGAGCTACGCGCGCGCCGTATCTATACGAGAATAGAGAGCAACTTCTGCCATCCATTTTGTAGTTATTTCAGCGAGAACGATTGATGAGCAGGGCTAGATTTTTGAGCCGGGACGAAGTCACAACGCTGACTGATGAAGCACTTGCTAGAAACTACCGCGAATTGCAGAAATTGAGAAGGCAAGTTCGAATTGCGGAATGCGGACGAGCTATTCCGGTGAACGCCTCGGGCGATCTCCTAGCCAAAGCGCAGGCGGTCATCAACAATTTGGAGTAGTGTGAGCCATTGCAGCACCCACGTTCATCGGATGCGGTTTCCTCCCCGAACTCGCGTTCATTTTAGAGAATCTGGTCTGCCTACCGCCGTAGGGTTATCTTAGTATCCTCTGCGATTGGATCCCGCACGGATTCTGCGCAAACCTTCGCGCGGTGCCGCCAGCAGTCAATTGATTAATGAGCTAATCGCCGCCAGTAGATATTGAGATAAACCTTTCGACGAAGTCGCTCGCTGACTCCGGCCAAAAGGAGATGCCAATCCCTCTAAGCATCTCGTGTTCCAATTCCGTATCGCGCAAGCCTTCAAATATTTCCCAGTATGCTTGGATCATTGCATCCGGGATGTCCGCGGTAGTTGTCGACAATTCTCGCAAGATCGTTATCTTCGTTGGATCTCTGGTGTCAGTGGCTGCTGCTTCAAATTGCATCCGCAGAATCTCGCGGATTTGTTCGACGTTTATGCCGTCGCCGACCCTTGTTTCCACTTCGGAGACCTTTCATCTTTCATCCGCTTGCCGGGGGCTAGGCAAGTGCTGGCTTTATGCGGCCCGGTGCAGATTAAAAGCCGGATTGGGCATATTCGTTCCGTGCCGCGCCCATCGCGGACGGTTGGAGCGCAGCTATACTGACAACTATGTCGTCAATTTTTTTGATCAAACAGGGACGTGCTGATTCCGCTCGATGTCGCCCACCATTCCGGAATGATCTCGCCCACCGTTCCGATATGATCTCGCCCACCATTCCGGGATGATGTCGCCCGGGGGTGACGAGGCCTCTTCTGGCTCCGATACGGTTCGCCTTTCGACTTTGCGAAGGGGGACCTGGACGCCGATGGAGAGGCTTGCGATGCGCCATGTGCACGATGTGATCAGATTGAAGTCGGCCGGGATGCCGACCCGCGCGATTGCGCGGCGGGTGGGAACGGCCCCTTCGACGGTGCGGCTGACGATCCGCCGGTTCCGTGCCATCTCTTCCGCCGTCCAACGCCGCCGCCGGCGCTCCCCGGTGATCAACTCGATACGACGATACGAACCGCCTTCCTGCCTGGCATCAAGCATGGCATTTGCCATCGATTCACTCCCAACGATCAGCTCATGCCAAGCTGTATCGCAGACCACGCGCACAACCGCGAGGTGGGGGCCTCTTGCCGGTTGCACAAGGCGTTGCAACAGTTCAAACCGGACCAATGCGCAAGCTTCTTCGCCAACGCCGGATAGCCGGATACGGCTTGCATTAAGAGGAACCTGCTCTAGCGGCTCGATCACGGCCGCTACGCCGATGCCGTCCAGACTGCCACTGTTGGCTACGGGCTTGGCCGCACTGGGCCTGTTCAGGCTGGTACAGAAGGCGAAAGGCCACATCTGACATCGCCACCACAGCCGAACAGTCAGGGAGTTGTGGGCTTCAGGCTTCCTAAGGCGCCTTGCAGGCATTTGAGTAGGTTTGCGCCGGCGCTATACTTGCCGACAACCCTCAGTACTTCAACGCGATATTGGCATGACCGCGTCAAACGGCCGCACCGGATGACCGAGGCCTCAAGCCTGGACCCGCTGCCGGTTTCCATTGTTCTTGTTCTTTGATCCCGTTTGGCGAATTATGAATTCTTCAATCGTATGACCGGTCTTTAGGGCTGCCGCCAACCAGCGCGGTTGTTTTCCCCTGCCGGACCAAGTTTCGGATGGCTCCTTTGGGTTGCGGTACTTCGGAAGAACCCGCGGATACTTGCGCCGGTCACGAGTCAAACCGTTCAAGGAATGCGCATCTTCCGGCTTTGATTGACGCACTTCATTATCGCGACGCAGCTGAGCCAGCCGCTTTTCAAGCTCTCGTTTTTCGGTCGTCAGCCGAACGGACAAAATCTGGCTAATCTCCTCGTACAACTGCCACATCTCATCGATGGACATACCTTCAAGGTTCAACTTCCGTGTCATCAGCATGTCTCAGTCTTTGGTGATTCGCCCGAAATGGTATCAGGCCGATACTGAATTCCCAACGAGTATCAGGCCGATACTGAATTCCCAATGAGTATCAGGCCGATACTGAATTCCCAATGAGTATCAGGCCTTCCATAGGAAACGAGGCTAGCTCGGACCTTCAATGTAGTCTTTCCCACAATCGCCTGACCAGTTCAACCCTGGGGAGCAAATGTGCGCAAAGAATGTCGACGAATATTAGTTCCACCGGAAATGTATCTCGTCGCAACGGGATTGGGGAATGGCATCCTAACGTATGGTAAGGTGTATAACGGCCGCCCCCGTGAGCCCCGTCTTCAGCATTGAATGGGCGCTGCGGGCAACTATCAGCACCTTGACCTTCCAAAAGAATTTAGCCGAACTTGGTGGCGGGCTGTAGGCATCGCGGACACCAAGCTGGGCCTTCCATATTGCCAAGCCAGAGAGACGTCTCGCACCTGACGAGGCGTATTTTCCCGTTTAAGTTGAGTTTGTCTTACCATCTTGCGCTTTGGAGCGTGCTCTACCGCACTTCTTGGATATCCGCCTGCACCCGATGAAGCGCCGCATAGCGCCCGCCACTGCTGATCAGTTCGTCGTGCGTCCCATCTTCCACCAAACGGCCGCGATCAATGGTGATGATCCGATTGCTGCGTCGCACAGTGGACAGACGATGTGCGATAATGAATACCGTGCGGCCTTGCGCGATGCGTCGCATGTTTTCTTGAATGATGCGCTCGCTTTCATAGTCCAGCGCACTGGTTGCTTCATCGAAAATCAGAATGCGGGGATTGGTCACCAGCGCGCGAGCGATAGCAACTCGCTGACGCTGTCCACCTGAGAGGCTAGCGCCGCGCTCGCCCACGATCGTGTCGTAGCCCTCCGGCAGTTCTAATATGAAATCGTGAGCACCTGCGAGTTTGGCTGCTTCGACGACCCGTTCGATCGGCATTGCCGGATCTGGCAATGCGATATTGTCGCGGATCGATTGATTGAAAAGAACATTCTCCTGCAACACCGTCCCGATCTGACGGCGCAGCCAAGACGTGTCGACCATGGAGAGGTCGACCCCATCGACCAGCACGCGGCCACTTTCGGGGATGTAGAGACGCTGGATGAGCTTCGCGACCGTGCTCTTGCCTGAGCCCGAGGGGCCGACTATGCCGATAACCTGTCCGGCGGAAACGCTGAAACTAACGTCGTGCAGCACCTCCGGCCCATCGATGCGGTACCGAAACACGACATGGTCGAACGTGACGTCGCCTCGAATAGCAGGCAGTGCGGCGCGGGTCGGATTGAACCTGGGTTCTGGCGGCGTGTTAAGGATGTCGCCAAGCCGCTCAACGGAGATCCTAGCCTGATGGAAGTCCTGCCAGATCTGCACCAAGCGTAGGACCGGTTGGCTCACCCGTCCGGCCAAAATGTTGAATGCGACCAGTTCGCCTACGGTCAGGTCGCCGGAGATCACTAGCCGAGCTCCGAAGTACAGAACGCCCGCCATAACGGCCTTGTTGACAAATTGAACGCTGTTGCTGGCATTATTTCCTAGCCGCAAAACTCGGAAGCTCGCCGTTACGTAGCCAGCGAGTTGCTCTTCCCAGCGCCTCTGCATCTGCGGTTCGACCGCCATTGCCTTAAGGGTATCGACCCCTGTGACGCATTCCACAAGAAAGGCTTGATTCTCTGCACCGCGCTTGAATTTCTCGTCGAGTAATTGGCGAAACCGCGGCGTCGCCCCAGCGGAAATTCCTATGTAAAAGGGGAATCCAGCGAGAACGATGCCGGTCAACAGAGGAGAATATAAAAACATGACCCCGAGAAAGACGAAAGTGAAGAACAGATCGATCACAAGGGTCAGGGCGGAACTGGTCAAGAATGTCCGGATATTCTCCAATTCACGCACGCGCGCGACCGAGTCACCGACGCGGCGAGCCTGGAAATAGGCCGTAGGCAATGCGAGCAAATGCTGGAACAACCTTGCGCCAAGTTCGACGTCGATCCGATTAGTGGAGTGCGAAAAAAGATACGTCCGCAGGACGCCAAGAATAGTCTCGAACAGTGCTATCCCGAGCAATCCGATCACGAGCACATCGAGCGTGTCGATACTGCGATGGGCCAGAACCTTGTCAATGACCACCTGAAAGAACAATGGCGAAGCGAGCGCAAACAGCTGAAGAAAGAAGGATGCGAAGATCACCTCAGCCAGTTGCCGCCGATACTTGTGAATCGCGCCCACGAACCAGGTCAGATCGAAACGGCGCGAAAGTTCAGTCAGATTGGCGCGCCTGGTCATCAGAACGAGGCGTCCGTCCCATATCGCCTCGAGGTCGACTCTGGTCATCAATTCCGGGCGAGGCGTCTTCGCGGATTGTGCGACGACCTTGTCGTCACCAACTTTGCCGAGCAGAAGAAAGCCGCCATCCTTGAGTGCGGCAATTGCGGGCAAAGGGGTGGTTATCAGGCGCGCCCAATTCGTCTTCACCTCACGCGCCTTGAGGCCAAATTCCCTGGCGCATCGGATCATGTCCAGAGTACTGATCGCCTGGGTCCCGCACTGATGCCGAATTTGGGCGGGATCCGCGCCGATACCGTGAAAGCGCAGCAGCATCACCAGCGCGATAAGACCTGGATCGTTCGGCCCGGGTATATCCGAATGCCCCGTCATAAATTCACCCCGTTCCTGCAATCCCGCCGCTATCGAGCGGCCGGTTAAATCTATGATAATCGCGCTCGATTCTGTATTTCTAAACTTGTTATCCGAAACTACGGCGGCATGTTTATGATAATCGCGCTCGATTCTGCATTTCTAAACTTGTTATCCGAAACTACGGCGGCGTGTTGACGCCATGACTTTCAATATTTATTCGCAATTCGGCGGAAAAATTGCCCCTCAAAGGTTATAAACGCGTATCAGATTCGATAACGTCAATCGGTGTATCCGCGGAAATACGGGAATCTCCTGTCATCGAGCGCTCTCTGCCTAAAAAATGGGCGGGCGCCTGCAGTTGGGTTGAATTTGATGAAGCCGGAAGCGAAAGTCGTTCCTTTTCCGGCGGCGGCAAAGCCGCGGGACCCAGACGAGCTTGCGTTCCTACCCGCAGCCCTCGAAATCGTCGAAACCCCGCCCTCCCCCGTTGGCCGGGCAATCGGAGCCAGCGTCATCGCGATTTTCTTGCTCGCCTTGATTTGGGCGAGTCTGGGCCATGTGGATATTGTGGCCACCGCAACTGGAAAAATAATTCCGACCGGTCGTAGCAAGGTCATTCAACCATTCGAAACCGGTGTCGTGCGCGCGATACGAGTCACCGACGGCCAAAGTGTGAGGGCCGGTGATACGCTAGTCGAGCTCGACCCCACCATCAATGAAGGCGAGATTAGTCATCTCCAAGGTGACCTACAGTCGGCGCAGCTCGACATCGCTCGCCTGCGTGCCGCGCTCGCTGATACAGACGATCCGCTCAACGCATTCCGTCCCCCGGAGGGGGCCGACCAGGCTCTGGTCAATATGCAACGTCAATTTCTGAGGGCGCAGGTCACGGAGCACAGGGCGAAACTTGCGGCCCTGGATGGGCAAAGGGCTCAAAAGGAGGCTGAACTCGGTACCATCTCGGCAACGGTCGACAAACTTGAGGCAATCATTCCGATGATCGAAGAACGAGTCAACATTCGCAAGACGCTCAATGAGTTTGGCTCCAAGCTACAGTATTTCGAGGTGCTACAGCAATTGACCGAAAGCCAGCAGGAGCGGTTGGTCCAAATGAGCCATCTAAAAGAAGCACAGGCCGCGGTCGCAGCAATTGTCGAGACACGAGCCCAGACCCGAGCCGAGTATCGCCGAACACTGTTCGGCGAGTTGACGGAGGCCGAGCGGAAAGCGGCGGGCCTGGTCGCCGATCTGTCGAAAGCCGAGCAGCGCACCAAATTTCAACAGCTGACCGCGCCAGTATCGGGCACGGTTCAGCAATTGGCCATACATACGGTCGGCGGCGTGGTGACACCTGCACAGGCACTCATGGTGATCGTGCCCCGCGACAGTCAACTAGAAATCGAAGCAATGGTGAGCAACCGCGACATCGGTTTCGTGCACACCGGCGACGAGGCGGAAATCAAGGTCGATACCTTCGACTTCACTCGATACGGCTTGTTGCATGGGAAGGTGCGCACGATCTCATCTGATTCAATTGTGCGCGACGCTGCGAGCGACAAATCGGACGACAAACCAGCTAGCTTCTCCAGCTCCGCTAGCGAGCCCAAGGGCCAGGAATTGACCTACGCAGCGCGAATCTCAGTTGACCGCCTGCAAATGCAGGTGGAGGACAAGATGGTCAATCTTTCGCCCGGCATGGCGGTCACCGCCGAGATCAAGACCGGGTCTCGACGGATCATCAGCTACCTGCTGTCACCGCTGATGAAATACAAGCAAGCGAGCCTGCGTGAGAGATAGGGTATCCATCCGGGCGGGCGGCCGTCAGATCATGCTGCTCGAGCGGAGGCTTTGTGATGCTGGCGTCCAATTCCAAGGAGCTGTTTGTCGAGCCTAAGTGCTGGATGGGCATCGATTCGAGCAAGGATACAACTCCAGCGCGCCGCCAGTTAGCCCAAGCCGTAACCCCGCAGGCGCATTTCGACGCTGTTCTGCAACGCGTCTGGCCTCGACGGCCTGCGTGGCGAACTCAGCGTGTTCGGCGTCTAGCCTTCGGTTGCGGTCTAGACTAGTCTGGTCAGGGTCAAAAGCTCGACGACCAATCGAGCCATTTCGCTCCGGCGAGCGACCTCACGCGCGCTGATAATCGTCCTCGATGCGGATGATATCGTCCTCGCCGAAATAGCTGCCGGTCTCACCTCGATCAGCTCAAGCTGGATCTTGCGGGTTCTCCAGCCGGTGCACCGCGCCGATCGGGATGTAGATCGATTCGTTCTCATGCCCGTCTTGACCAGCTCGCTGACGGTCACCTGCGCGGTGCCGCGCACCACGATCCAGTGCTCGGAGCGATGGTGATGCTTCTGCAGGCTGAGCCGCCCGCGAGGCGGCCCGCGCCGGAGCGATACCGCGCATTCGGGCACCTGGGCTAGACGAACTGCTTACTTTGAATTGGACGTCAGCATCAGCAGTCTCCGCTCAAGTAGCATGATCTGACGGCGGTTTATGCCGGACGGATAAGAGATAGAGCGAAATCGGAAGGCTCCGCTGTCGGCTTGTTTCGACTCCAAAATGCTCCGTCTCTCGCTCAGTTGCAAATTGGCTTCCCCTCCACGACCGGACATGGCTTTCTCTGAGACTTCGGCGGCAAGACTCCAAGCGCAGCCTTGGGAGGACGCTCCAAAGCGGTCGAAGGTAAAGGCCTGTTGGGCCTCGGCAGCAAGGTTTGCCCCGCTTGATCGACCGCTATCGGCGGCGACGTCGACGCAGTATGTGCAATCGGCTTTGGCCGATTTCGGGTTGGTTGCGGCACGAACGTTGCCGGCCGGGAAATCGGCAGGGGAATGCTGCCAGTCGTGCGCGGCGACCCCGTTGTGGTACGTTGATTTCGCGGCAATAAGCCGGTTGGCGGCGATGCGATTATTGTGTCGACGGGAAGCGGCGGCTCGATATTTGTCGTACGCGCGGGCGGCCCAGCGTCTCGATATGCCTGTATCCTATAGTCGGTTGCCCAAGAAGGCGTCAGTGACGCGGTCGGCACGGGCGCACTCAGAGCCGGCTTCATCCGTTCTGGCGCAGCCGGATCCAAGATCGCCCAGATAGGCGTCGCAGATACCGCTGGAACGGACGGCGACGGAGGCGGTCTGACCTCTTCCTGCTCTACCGGATTCGAAGCAGGTGGTGGCGGAGTCTGACTTTTGATCTGCGTGGCGCGAGTCGCAACCGAAGGCGGAAGGCGCGGAGGATCATCGAGCTTGTTCGCGTCTGCTGGCGAATTTGACGAAACGGCTTCACCGTCCGGTTTAGTCGGAATGTCATTCGTGCCGTTGATGACCTGCATCTTGCGAGCGTTATTGGAAATAGGCGGACCGGGCGGCCGCACCACCACAGCCGGTAGATCGATATAGACCGGCAACGATACGAACATTGGCACGGGGAGAACGTATGCTTCAGATGGCGCAGCCGGCGGTGCCAAACTCAGGAATTCTGGCGGCGGCTCCAGGAAGTAAATTGGTGCCTGTTGTGGCAGTTCAAGCCCGAACACGGGATCGTCGAAGACGAGCACAGTTCGCTCGATAAACTGCAGTTCGTCAGGCAGAGGCGGCGGGACATCGTATTCCACCCTTGCGAATCCAGAAGCCGGAGCGACCGCGGCGCCCAAACGCGTGAGAAGACGACGGGCATCTGCCACGTGGGGTCCGCGCGGATATCGCTCCAAGTACGACCAGTAGGCATCGGCCACATTAGCTTGGTAGGTCCTTCGCCAGGTGATGGCCTCGCGCCGTACCGCAAGCAGCGCGCGAACCCGCTTGGTCAAGGGCTCCCGCCAATAGTCCGCAAGAAAATCTGTATAGCCGTCGAAAGTGTCGCGCATCAAGGCCACCAGATAGGCGTCGTTGGCACCGAGGCTGCGCATCGATTGGGAACGCATCCTGGCGGTACGCTCGAGCGAGTCAGCCCGCGCTGGCGCGCCAGGACCACGTTCGAAGAACATGAATTGCGTTTCGATTCTCGAAGCATCCCAGGGCACCTGCGCACCCTTCGTCAATTCGTTGACACGCAAACGCACACGATCAAAGACGTTGGAGGGCGTCAGGCCGCCCTCAAGAATCATTTCGCTGAGCGCTTTGGCATAGTGGCCGTAACCTTCCTCATCATCGGGCGAGACTGTGCCCGGCGAGGCATTGAACGCAATCAGCATATTGGGTTCGGGCTCGACCCAGGCGAGGCCACTGGCCGGGGGCTGACCCGACAAGAAGGGTGCACTTTTGCGGGCCACATCCAGGATGATGAAGGTTGCCTTCAAACGAAGCCCGGCGAGCGAGCGCGTTTGGTCGGACAACCGTACAGCCAGACGGGGTACGTCTGAAGCCTCGGCAATGTTAGCGTCGACCGGTAACAGATAGTTCTCACCTTCGAGCTGTAGCCCATAACCCGCAAAATACACGGCAGCTACTGCGTCAGGCCCCGCCTTTGCGACGGCGTCGATAAAATCGCGGAAAGCTTGGCGCAGCAAATCTTCATCCAGATCGCGGGCGCCCATTACGCTGAAGCCTGCCGCCCGTAGCGTTTCGGCGACCAGCGCTGCATCGTTTACGGTGGTCGGGAGCCTGTTGGATTTGTATGAAGCATTCCCAATGACAAGCGCCAGACGCTTCTCGGACGGCGCGGCGCCAGCCGGGAGTGAGAACCCAACCGCAAAGAGGATCAGAAGGGAGAGTAATATCTTCAAATGTCGTCACATTTCATGCTGAAACGTTGGGCGAAACTAGCTCAACATTGCTCTAAATGCCGGCAACCGCAAGTCAGCGTTCAATTGGAGGATAGTGACGAACCGATTGTTTGAAGATGTTTCAGCTCACGCTGAGCCTGCTGTACCCAAGCTGCCGCGTCGCGAAGTTGCTTCCAAATTCGCAACGGACGGGGCCGGTTATCCTTGCACGCTGGAACTAAGATGTCCCGGTCCAGGAACCGACGTGGCCAAGTGCGACAACTGGACAGTCCCTCCAACCTCGGGATTGCCCAATATCGATTTAGGACCACTATCAAACGAGGAAGTGGGAAATGCCGATGCCATGTGTTGGGACCATAGCGCCAATCTTTGATCCAACGCACTTATCAAAGATGCTGAATCCCTTCCCAGCCCCTGCGATGGCAAATTGCCGCTTTGATCCGTTTGCAAAGGAGGGTCGACGAGAGATGTACCGCCATTCCCATCGCTTGATACGGTAAAGTTTGCCAATGAATAGTTGCCAAGGAGAGCGATGCTGGCAGTGTGGGTGCCATCACTAACCGTCAGCGTTCCAGGCGAGTTGTTGCCGGAATAGCCGATTGTGGCATTGGCCCCGGCCGTAATGTCGCGAAGGTCAATAACGTCACCAATCGCAAGTTGACCACCTATCGTGCCCTTGAAGCTTGCCGAGTTATCGATTGTCAGCGTACCGGTTGCGGCCGCGAATGTGATCGAACCGGAGTAGGCTCCAGTCAATTCAGTCGTTTGACCGGCCGCGATCGTAATCGCCCCATTGGTGACAACGCCAATGACCCCATCGCCGTTGAGATCCTGATGAAAGCTTGGCTCCAGAGCTTCCAGCGCCGTGCTGCTGCCCGACACCGTACCAATCGGGTCGGTCGTCATGTTGCCGCTACTATCGGTGTCCCAGACCGTATAGGTGTTGGCACCTGTCTTCCAGGCAGTCTCATAGCCGCCGGCGATCGCCTCCGCGGCAATCGGTGCCCATCCGCCAAACTCGCCCGCCGTAACGGCCGTTCCGTCGTATTTCAGTTCGGGACCGGTCCCGCCGGCAACGGGGTTGAAGAAATAGTTGCTTCCAAACTGCACCAGCGCGGTCGATCCGGCCGACTCGATCGTCGTGCCAGCAGACACAGCGGGAATCCCGATCACGCCATCGCCGTTGAGATCCTGATGAAAGCTTGTCTCCAGAGCTTCCAGCGCCGTGCTGCTGCCCGACACCGCACCAATCGGGTCGGTCGTCATGTTGCCGCTACTATCGGTGTCCCAGACCGTATAGGTGTTGGCACCTGTCCTCCAGGCAGTCTCATAGCCGCCGGCGATCGCCTCCGCGGCAATCGGTGCCCATCCGCCAAACTCGCCCGCCGTAACGGCCGTTCCGTCGTATTTCAGTTCGGGACCGGTCCCGCCGGCAACGGGGTTGAAGAAATAGTTGCTTCCAAACTGCACCAGCGCGGTCGATCCGGCCGACTCGATCGTCGTGCCAGCAGACACAGCGGGAATCCCGATCACGCCATCGCCGTTGAGATCCTGATGAAAGCTTGTCTCCAGCGCTTCCAGCGCCGTGCTGCTGCCCGACACCGTACCAATCGGGTCGGTCGTCATGTTGCCGCGACTATCGGTGTCCCAGACCGTATAGGTGTTGGCACCTGTCTTCCAGGCAGCCTCATAGCCGCCGGCGATCGCCTCCGCGGCAATCGGTGCCCATCCGCCAAACTCTCCCGCCGTAAAGGCCGTGCCGTCATATTTCAGTTCGGGGCCGGCCCCGCCGGCAACGGGATCGAAAAAATAGTTGTTTCCAACCTGCACCAGCGCGGTCGATCCGATAGACTCGATCGCGGTGTGGATCTGCAGCGTGCCGGAGGGAGTGGTCAGCGCACCGGTGAGGTTGGCTGTATTGCCGGCGCCGTCCTTTATGGTCGCCGAGTTCAGGTTGACCGCCGTAACCGCCAGGTCCGCGGTGGTCTGGCCGGCCGCCACCGTGTAGCTGAAGGTCAGCGCGCTGGTCCCCGAGCCACCGGTATAGGTCGCCGTGCCGCCGTCATTGAGCGCCAGCGTCGGTGTTCCGCCCGTCGTGTTGACCGTCACCGCCTCGCTCAGGTTCACCGTCAGCGTCACCACGCTGCCAACCCCGAGGTCGCCCGTGCCGGCCGTGATCCCGGTCCCGGAGGCCGCCACCGACGATACCGTGGGCGTCGTGGTGTCGATCTGCGGGCTGCCCTGGGTCAGGCCGGCCACTGACATGCTGGACGCATTGCCGGCACTATCTTTAATCGTGGCACCGTTGAGGTTGACCGTCGAGACTTTCAGGTCGGGAGTATTCTGGCCGGCCGCCACCGTGTAGTTGAAGGTCAGCACGTTCGTACCTGAACCGCCGATATAGGTCCCGGTGCCGCCATCGTTGAAGGTCAGCATTGGCGTACCGCCACTGGTGTTGACCGTCACCGCTTCGTTCATCGTGAGGGTATAGACGACTGTTTTGCCCGCGTTGAGATCGCCGCTCGAGGGCGTCTCACTGATCGAGCTGATCACCGGAGCCGTGGCGTCGATCTGCAGCGTGCCGGAGGGCGTGGTCACCGCGCCAGTTAGACTGGCCGCATTGCCGGCGCCGTCCTTTATGGTCGCCGAGTTCAGGTTGACCGCCGTCACCGCCAGGTCCGCGGTGGTCTGGCCGGCCGCCACTGTGTAGCTGAAGGTCAGCGCGCTGGTGCCAGAGCCACCGGTATAGGTCGCCGTGCCGCCGTCGTTGAGCGTCAGCGTCGGCGTCCCACCAGTCGTGTTGACCGTCACCGCCTCGCTCAGGTTTACCGTCAGCGTCACCACGCTGCCGGCCCCGAGGTTGCCGGTCCCCGCCGTAATCCCGCTCCCGGAGGCCGCCACCGACGACACCGCAGGCGTCGTGGTATCGATCTGCAGCGTGCCGGAGGGCGTGGTCAGCGCACCGGTGAGGTTGGCTGTATTGCCGGCGCCGTCCTTTATGGTCGCCGAGTTCAGGTTGACCGCCGTCACCGCCAGGTCCGCGGTGGTCTGGCCGGCCGCCACCGTGTAGCTGAAGGTCAGCGCGCTGGTCCCCGAGCCGCCGGTGTAGGTCGCCGTGCCGCCGTCATTGAGCGTCAGCGTCGGCGTCCCACCGGTCGTGTTGACCGCCACCGCCTCGCTCAGGTTCACCGTCAGCGTCACCACGCTGCCGGCCCCGAGGTCGCCGGTCCCCGCCGTGATCCCGCTCCCGGAGGCCGCCACCGACGACACCGCAGGCGTCGTGGTATCGATCTGCAGCGTGCCGGAGGGCGTGGTCACCGCGCCGGTTAGACTGGCCGCATTGCCGGCGCCGTCCTTGACCGTCGCCGAGTTGAGATTGACCGCCGTCACCGCCAGGTCGGCGGTGTTCTGCCCGGCCGCAACCGTGTAGCTGAAGGTCAGCGCGCTGGTCCCCGAGCCGCCGGTATAGGTCGCCGTGCCGCCGTCATTGAGCGCCAGCGTCGGTGTTCCGCCCGTCGTGTTGACCGTCACCGCCTCGCTCAGGTTCACCGTCAGCGTCACCACGCTGCCGGCCCCGAGGTCGCCCGTGCCGGCCGTGATCCCGGTCCCGGAGGCCGCCACCGACGACACTGTGGGCGTCGTGGCGCCGATCTGCAGCGTGCCGGACGGGTTCGTCACCGCGCCGGTTAGACTGGCCGCATTGCCGGCGCCGTCCTTGACCGTCGCCGAGTTGAGATTGACCGCCGTCACCGCCAGGTCGGCGGTGGTCTGACCGGCCGCCACCGTGTAGCTGAAGGTCAGCGCGCTGGTGCCCGAACCGCCGCTATAGGTCGCCGTGCCGCCGTCATTGAGCGTCAGCGTCGGCGTACCGCCGGCAACCGTCACCGCCTCATTCAGGTTCACCGTCAGCGTCACCACGCTGCCGGCCCCAAGGTTGCCCGTACCCGCCGTGATCCCGGTCCCGGAGGCCGCCACCGACGACACCACAGGCGTGGTAGACGTTGACGAAGACGCAGACGATGCTACCGAAATATTATCGAGATACCAAGCGCTTTGACCATGTAGAGACGCCCCGGAGAATTCGAGCGTCGTCGAGCTGCTGGTCGCTGTTACTGTGTAGGAATATTCTGTATAGCCGAATTCAGTATTGGCTAGTGAAAGCAGGGTTTGCCCATTCCAGATTGCCGAAAAATCATTGTTTCCAGACCCCAGGCTTTTGAGCCAAAAATTCACCGTATAGGTCTGGCCTGGAGTGGTTGCGATTGTTTGGCTCAACGCACCGTCTGAGGTGGACGGACCAACAGAGGCCAATTTGGCCACGTATGTGCTGCCGCCTTCTGCTGTCCCGATGGCAGAATTGGACGATCCGGCGATCGTAATTTCTTGCCCATAGGTCCAGGTATAATTACCACCCAGAGTCCAGCCCGAGAAATTCCCGGTTGCGAAGTTGCCATTCGTAACAAGATTGGGCTGCACATTTAGGGTCATTGCCAAAGGCGAAGAGACCGCACTCACGTTGCCCGCAAAATCCGTGGCCGTGGCCGTGAAGCTTTCACTTCCGTTTGCAAGCGCCGCAGTCGTAAACGTCCATGCGCCGCCACCATTCGCGATGGTTGTTCCCAGCAACGTCGAGTTATCGTATACCGTGATCGTCTTGTAGGCCTCGGCCGAGCCATTCAAAGTCACGGTATTCGACGTATAGCCGTTCAAATAGTCGTTGACGGTCCCGCCCGAGACTGTCGGCGCCGCGGGTGTCGTAAGGTTCGGGCGCGTCGTCGTATTGTTCGTTACCGTGTCATTGCTCGATTGGTTTATGAAAATAGTGCCATTGCTCGCGGCCTGGGTATTCTCGGTGTTATTGCCATAGACGGTATTCCCGCTAATGACCGCGTTGGCCGTCAAGTAGGACTCGATCCCTGGCCCGCCGCTGTCATAGACCGTGTTGTCTTCAACGAGAATTTCGCCGGTGTAGTTGGGATTGGTATCGAGAATGATGCCTTCGCCATCGGTAATCTTGCCGCTGCCGTTGGTTGGGACCAGCTGCGAGTTGCCAAAGACCAGATTACCGCTGATTACATCGTGGACCCCGGAATTCGTGTCGGAGTTCGTCGAGACGGCGACAGATATCCCGCTATTTCCAAACGCCGACCAATGCGCATTGTTGTAGACCACGTTATTTAAAATCTGCAGATAATCTGCATAGCCGGTAGCGATACCGCCACCGGGCTCATTGTAGATGGTATTATTCTCGAGCGTTATGTGATTGGGATTGGTTACGGTGCTGCTTTGCGTGACCTGTATGCCGTTTCCGTCAAGGTTGGGATTGCCTGCGCTATACCCTGCCAACGCCTGAGCCTGCGTGTAGTTGGCCGCATCACCAACGATGGTGAAGCCGTTGATAACGATGTAGGACGCTTTAATGTTGATTCCGTTCCAGGCACCCGAGCTATTGATGACCGGGGTTTGGCCAGAGGCGGCCTCGAACGTAATGGGTGCGCTTGCGGTACCACTTGTAGTGATAGAAAGCACATCGTTACCTCCCCCGGACGACGTGTAAGTACCGTTCATAACCTCGACGGTATCACCGGCTTTTACGACGTTTGCAGCTTCCTGCAGGGTAGCGAAAGGCGTCGTGGAAGACGTGCCGATATTGTTATCGGAGCCGAGAATTGAACTCACGTAGTAGGTTGTCATAGACTGTTTCCCTCGCCGCTTCGTCCAAGATCAAGACCGCAATTCGCCCGCGTCGGCGCGAACGTCTGAAACCGCAAACATCAATAGGTTCCAAATCCAAACATTTCGTTGGAACTCAAGATAAAATTTAGATGCAATTGCTTGCATCTGCTGCGCCGACCACATCGAACGTTGAGAAGCAGCATCACATCCCCATCCTTTACTGACGCGTTTCCACCGCCGCACAATTGCGGCAGTTGTCACCGGTCAAAGCGACAGGAGGAAACCCTGACTAACCTATCGACCCCGCGGTCGTCCCCGCCGCTGTAGGGTCTGTCCCACCCAAGCCCATCGCAAACATGGTTAACAGCGGACTATGGCAAAAATGGAACCCAAAAAAGTAATTGAAAGGGCGACTTGCGGAATTTGATAGGCAAAAAGCGGACTTTTTGGCGCGAAAGCAGCCAAATGGTGCCAAGGCGACTTTCAGATCCGGTGTCGGTACGCGAAGGCACGGAGCTGGAACGGATGCTGCCCAGGCTGATTCTTGCAGGGTTCGGCCTTCCGAAGGTCTGGAGTGCACGCGAGCTACCTGAACGCAGATATCACACGGGAACGGTCTATCGACGGGCAAGACGCGTCGTATGGATAACGCCGAGGCCAACCGGTCTCGAGACGAGAGCGCCGCGCCGAGAGCAACCTTGGCCAAGTAGCCGCCGGGTGCGCGCGGCGCCGACCTGCGAGCGTTTGAAGGCAAATTTGACGATCCAGCTTTAGCCATGACCTTAAGGTCGTGCAGCGAATGCAGCCGAGCAGCCGCGGACGTCCGCGCCGATGAAATTACAACGGAAAGCTTCGGTTGGTAGGTGAGGATGCCGTTAAACCGGTGCGACCGACGTGGGGTTTCGCGCCGGCTTGGAGTGGCTCCAACCACAGGCCTCGTTTAAATTACGGCCAAAATGAACGGCATCGAGCCGCAGCCGGACCTCGCATCCCGCGAACTCCAGGCAAGCCGCACGAACACGCAAGTCAACAAACTCTGTCACGTCAGCTCATTGCCACGGTCGCCAAAGGCTCTTGGAGAGGAAGACCGGCTGCGCGACACCGCATCGGACCGAAATTCGAGCGCGGCGTGAAACCGGTCTTCGAGCTTAAAAAGGCGGCATCCTTGCCTCAATCAGCATCGAAAATGGGCTCGAGCTTCATCAGTGGGATCGAGTCCATCGAGTTCCACATTGAGACCGACAGCGGCCGCGATGCTCACGGCCTGCACCGAATAAATAACTCGAATGCCGCAACGTGGCGCAGCGGGAAGTTAGGCCGAAGCTAGTTTTCCCCAAGCAAGTCGCTATTGCGCCTGTACGCAGAGAGCCGCGCCAGCATCAACTCCATCGCCGGTCGATCGACGACAATCCGCTGGCAGCCAACTGGAAGGCTAACTGCCCCATCGCTAGTTCAGCTATTTGCGTAACCTCTCGCAACAACGCGAAGTATTGACGTTGATCAATTTTCGTGCCCGCCCGATCGCAGAGTCGCGATCAATATTCGCCGCGAGGCAGAGTTCCGTCTTGATTAACCCCTCGTTTCAAAATATTATAAAATCAAAATATTATAAAATAAGTTTAATCTAAACGCGCGATGGAATTATGGCGCCAAAAAACTCCACATCGCCATCTTTAACTGACTGTTTTGAAGCGTCTGATTTTTTCTGTTCGCGAAGATGTGAGACTTTTGAATGAGTGAAGTAATTGATCGGCGTGCGCTAGTCAATCCACTGCAGCAAATCATCCTAGACGCGTATCGAAAGCAACATTATCCGCTGGGATATGTCCCTTCCCTCGATGGCATGAGGGGACTGATGACGGTCATAATTGTTGTGGCTCATGTCTACTATGAGTATCTCCCGGGGGTTATACTTTACATAGACGTATTTTTCGCGGCCAGCGCGTATTATATCACGTCGCTCCTAATACGAGATATCGATCGCCACGGCCAAATTAAATACATCGAATTCTATAGAAGACGCTTTGCCAGAATCCTTCCTCCACTATTGGCAATGATCGGGGGCTATCTGCTCTTTCGGTCGTTCTTCGCGCCGCCTTTCTCGTCTGCGCTTGCACACAGCGCGATCGTTCTGACGTACGTCTCCAACTATTGGTATATTTTTGATCCCGACGGCATCAAGGATCTTGTCCATTCTTGGACGCTTTCGTCGGAGGAGCAATTCTACATTCTGTGGCCTATCACCTTCGCATTTCTAGCGCGGCGGCTTGGTATAGGTTGGTCGCTCGTTCTTGCGATCCTTGTCATTGCGATGTCCATTTGGGCGTGGAGGATCGGGTTGGCCCTTCACGGCGTATCGTGGGAAAGGCTCTATTTTTCGCTCGATACGCGTGCTGATGATTTAATGGTGGGTAGCGCCATCGCGGTTATTTTGAGGCTGGTTTCGCCTGGCGACTATCCCGCTCTGGACAGATTTCTTCCCAAATTAGCCGTCCCGCTATTGCTAT
>NZ_JYMU01000100.1:0-49968 GCF_000938235.1 Bradyrhizobium sp. LTSPM299 | reverse complement strand
GTGTTCTGGTATCCGGACTATTCCCGCAATAACTTCTACTACTTCGGAAGCATTCTATTCGGCGCAGTTCCAGGCATTGTTACATTGGTTATGTTGATCCGCAGCTCCGACACGATCTGCCATAGTATTTTCGAACGTCCGGAGGCGGTTTTTCTGGGGCGTATTTTCTACGGGATCTACATCTGGCACTTTCCGATTCTGTACTACCTGAGGTCAGAGTTCGATATGAGTAGAAAGGAAGTGCTGCTGATTGGGCTACCCGTGTCGGTCCTCCTGGCAACTCTGTCCTACGCTTTCATCGACCGACACTTCATGAGTTTGCGAGCTCAAAAGTCTACGAGCTAAGGTGAAGGATGGCGTTTGCGCAGCCGAACGCCCCCAACAATGGGCGACCAATCGGCAAAGTTGTTGCAGCGAACTCGGTCCCGTTGTTGGATAGAGACATCTCCGTTGAATATATTTGCTCAGGAGCGATTATTCTTAAGCCGCGACAACAAGTAACTGGGATTGAGCACGAAGCTTCCGAGCAAGTAATACGCCGCGACGAAGCGATTACCAGCAAGCACGGCACCCGCAGCCGATCTTCCAAATTTCTGACCGAGCCATCTTCGATTATTGCCAAGTCGTTCGGCGATAGACAATGAGTGATAGAACTCGATGTATCCGTCAATGTTCTGTGGCGGAGGAACGTCCTTGTGCCGTTCATGCCAGAGTTCGATGAGTCTCTTCTGGAACCAGAATTTGTCCGTGAGTGATCCCCTACGAATCCTGATTCCGGTGAGGACGCTTGAAAGGTGAAAATGGCGCGCCTTCCGCTTCAACAGGCAGAGAAACTGCGAATCTTCTCCAGCCGACAGAGTTTCAGAGAACCGCAGGCCTTCCGTCAGATATCGACGCAGCAAAGAGCCCTGTAAAAACCCGTCGCTCCGTATCCGACCAACCACTTCGTCATCAGCCCGCAGATAACCAAGATCATGGGTCACGAAGTCGCTATCGTGAGAGTTCGCTGCCTCCAGACAGGTCGCCAGCTTGGACGGCAAAAACACGTCATCAGCGTCCAGGAACGCAATCCAATCCCCGCGCGCTTCGTCGAGAAGCATATTTCGTGCGTGACTTGATCCACGGTTCGTTACGGCACGCAAAATTCGAACTCTTTTGTCCTGTCGGACCCATTGTTCGACGATACCGACGGTCCGGTCAGTAGAGCCGTCGTCATATACAACTATTTCGAGCTGACCTTCGCAGCTCTGCGCCAGGGCCGACCTTATCGCGTCCACGACAGTCGATTGCACGTTGAAGCTAGGAATAAGTACCGAAACCAGCATGATAAAAATATCGTCCTGTAAAATTGACAATATGGCCGATTGGAACCTTATTCTCGCAAGCGAAGGGCCTCAAGGCGGAATGTTGTAGCGTTGGTTTCTCGGGCTGCTGGGGAAACCAACTAAAAGGCTGTTGTTGGTCACTGGAATTCTATCTCGCGAGAGGTTCAAGCAAAAGTTGATGGAGACAAGATCATCAACTTTGACATAGTATCCGGACCACTTTGATAGGCGGCGCTGAACGGCTTAGTCATCTGGAATGCAAATTCGCCACATAACATGATAGTAGCTTGACTCTCTTTCGATAGAGGAGAGCGCTTGTGGCGACTGCGGGTGCGAGAGGCCGGCCGACCGAACCGTCGGTACTGAGTGAGCAAGAGCGGACGTGCTTGGAGAGGCAAGTCCGTCGTAACCTTGCTGCCCGATCGCTATCGAAGCGGTGCCGGGCGATCCTGCGATGCGCGGATGGATTGTCAAACAAGTCTGTGGCTGACGAACCTGGTCTAACGCTATTGCCACAAAGCCCAGCAGAATTGATGTGGCGAACTTTAGATTCACGTGACTAGTGCGTCACTTCATGATCGGGAATCGAGCGTGCAGCGAGCATTTCTCGCTCCGCTGTGCTACCTGTACCACAACATTGCTCATTTCGGTTAAGAGGACGGGGCTGTGAAAAAAATCTGGGAGCCAAGCTTCCTCCTTGGTATATTCCTCTTTGCGGGAGCTGCGCTTGGACAGGATCACGCTCAACGCGACGCCGGAACGGCATCGCGAACATTCACGCCCCTACACGTCTATTATATTTCCCCAACGGGGAGTGATTTGAAAGATGGCTTAACGCCAGCAACGGCATGGGCGACTCCAAAGCACAACGTCGTATGTGGTGACGTGCTAATCGCGGCCGATGGAAACTACGATCAAGGTCAGTTTGGTCATGCTTCGTATGGAAGCGATCGTGGCAACTTCGGTGCCGTGTCAAACTGTCCTTCGACAACGGGGGGCATTGACGGCACAGGCGGGATCTATTTTGCGATTTTAATGTGTGCAGGACCCGATCTTATGAGCTGTCGGGTCAATGGCGGTTCTGGACCGGCATTTGATATCGGTCGCGGCAACTGGGCCGTTGAGGGATTTTGGGCGACCCAGAAAGCAGATGCAGAACGCGCGTGCTATGGTTCTCTCGGAACCGTAACCGGAACGACCTGGCACCATGTCGCATTCATTAACAATATCGCAAGCGGGTGCGATCTCGCGGGATTTGACACTGGCAATATAGGCATCCCAAACGCAGGGCCCGACCAGACGGCGTTCGTGGGAGGGATCGTTTTCAATGGAGCGAGAAGCCTAGGCCGGTATCGACGCTGTGGGAGCGCTATCTCGTTGATTCCGGCGGGTGCCACTGATGACAGCCCGGGCACGCATGTCTACGTCTCGCAGAACTTCTTGTATAGAAGCATCAACGCAACCGATCCAAACCAGTGTACGGTAACCGGTGACGCCAACCACCCTCACTCCGATGGCAACGGCATCATTTTCGACACTTGGGCAGGAAATTCTTATCCCTATCAAGCTGTTGTCGCGAACAACGTAATATGGGGGAATGGCAACGCATGCTTCCAAGCGTTCCCGGGGGGCGGTGCCGGCTGGATAGACAGGGCGCCAATCAACGTATTGAATAACACTTGTTATAATAACAATCAAGATTCGCGGGCGCATTGTGCTGGCGAGCTCTATCTGCACGGCGTTTACCCGACGGCAACGGGTATTTATAGCGTTAGCAACAATATCTTTCTTGGAACTCTTACCTCTTGCGGTGGCGGTGGCTACGGTCCGATCGTTAGTGCGTGGGTCGAGAACGCCGGTAAGCAGCCACTATCAAACTCAAATGTTTCGATTTCCGGGAACTACATCTGGAACAACCATCCGCCGACGACCTCTTCGGCGGGTGGCAAAAACACCGTGGTCTACAATGGGCGCTCTAACGGAAGTGATCACTGGGTGTTCGGAGCAAACACATTCGACAACCCAGGTCTGACAAATCCCAGCGAACTGCCAACTGAGGCACCGGATTGTGCGGGTTACGCAAATACCGTGTCGTGCATGAATGCAAAGTATAGCGTATATAATTTGGTCAAGCCTACTATCGCCCCAATGAGTGTCGGTTACCAGCCGCCCGGGTCTTGTACGCCGGACCCGTATTATCCGATGTGGTTGAAAGGGATCGTCTACCTACATTGGGACGGCGCGCGTCTGTTTGAGACTGATGGCTTGGCAACCAAACCCTGCAGATTGTGAAGATAATTCGATGTTTCGGTGCAATCTAAGTCGTAATTATTCCGAGACGCTGAACAGCGGCCGGCTTTCGGGCCATCACGAATACATTTCACTCCGCTCGGTTACCTTGCAATGAAGATATCTACGGTCGGTCTTTCACTGAAGCGCTCGCTGCCGATCGCCGGCAGCCGAGTATCCTGCACGTCATGACTTTGGTCAGAGAAACCGAATCACAGGAGTTTCGCTGGCGGTATTTCGTTTGCGGCTTTTTGATCCTGCACGTGATAGGCGCGTTCGGTTCGTTCTCCCGGCTGTACTACGGAGAGTTTCAAGGAGGCTTTACCGCCACAACGAAACTTGCGGTCATCTTTAACCTTGGGTTCGTGACGGCTTGCATTTTTCTGTTTTTCGGCAGAATCCGGAGGGCGGCGGCCTTCAACACGGGTGAATTGCTTGCCATTTCCCTGGCGTCGTTTTTCTTGATCTCTACGGCTTGGTCGAACGACCCTGCAACAACCCTGCGTCGGGGAGGCTTGTTTGCGTTCTTCGTCCTCGGCGTCATCGGCGTGGCGGCTGATCTGACGGATACCCAATTCGTTAGGTTGGTTTACAAGGCTTGTTTGCTATGCGCTTTCGCATCAATCGTTGTCGTTGTTGTTTCTCCGAGCAACGGTCTCGGGGTTCCCGAATTCTTTGACACGACATCAGACATCACGGATAGTTTTGGGTGGCGCGGCATTTTTTCTCAGAAGAATGCCCTCGGTCAGGTAATGGCCTTCGGCGCACTCGCGAGTGCACATAGCATCCGAGCTGCTGCCAGTGCGAAGATGCGTTTTTGGGGTATTGCCAACTCCACGCTGTTCCTGGCTGTGGCCGTCGCCAGCAGATCCTCGACCTCGATCTTAGTCATACTGCTTTTATATTCTGCGACGTTGATCATTCTCCTTTACCGAAGAGGTGGTTTCGCACGCTTTCTAGGCGTATCTGTGGTTGCGCTTTTGTTATTGGGTATTTTGACCTTTGCGCTATCTCCAGACATTTTCTTCGAATTGATGGGAAAGGACGCCACACTCACGGGGCGCACGGAGCTTTGGGAGCTGGTTCAGGCGGAGATTTCCAGACGGCCGATCATCGGTTGGGGTTACTTTGCGTTTTGGACCCCAGCCAATCCCACCGCGTTGGAGATTTCTGCTCAACTCGGTTGGCTTGTCCCCCATGCGCACAATGGAATATTGGAGATGTTACTGGAGTTAGGGGTCACGGGGACCCTGCTAATGCTGGTCGTCTTCTTTCGAAGTATTTGGTGTGCATGGCGTTGCACACGGACGTCGTCAAACGAGCTCGGTATATCGTCATTGCTGACTTGTGGTGCTGTAATAATCACGGGAATAACCGAATCGGTATTGTTAGACTTTTCCGGCGGTTGGACTATCGCCTTTTTCGTGTTGTGGATCATGTGTGAAAGCAGAGCGACGAAGGAGCGTAATTCTCGGAGAACCTACCACCAAACGAACTTCAGGGGAAAAACGGCGAGTTTTGGCCGCGAGCCGCAAGATCATAGAAGTTGGAGCTGACGTCGATGACCGAAAATCTCGTCCAAGCATCATCGTTCGAGCATGTGCCTGCACTTCGGTCGATCATTCCTTCCCTTGAGCGTTCACCGCCCGAATAGCCTGCCGCCTAGATCGGATGCGTGAAATCCCTATGCTACGAGCGTCCAATAAAGCTCGACGCCTTCTGATAGAATTGCGCAACACGGTCAGGCAAAAGAAAATCGTTTGCCCGCGATATTGCGCCAGAAGAGAGATGCATTAGGTCCGTTTCGGAAGACAGCACCTTGTGAATCTCATCAGCAATGCTTGATGCGACCTGGCCTGCATCGAGCGCCGCCGTTTTAACAACTATGCCGGCGTTGGCCGTCACAATCTCCTTGGGGCCACCGAGATCGAGACAAACAACCGGCAGGCCGTGAGTAAGCGCTTCGAGCACGACTCCGCCGCTACTGTCATGGAGGCTTGGGAAAAGAAAAAGGTCGTGACTGCCGTAAAGCCCGAACAATTCGTTCTGAGGCAGCCAAGAAATGAAATCCACACTTTGCTCAATTTTTAGCGCCGAAACGTCGGCCTTGAGCCGGCCTTCCTCTGGACCACTCCCGACTATCGTGAACCGCGCAGTCGGAATCTTTTTCAGAAGCTGCGCGAAAGCTCGGATAGCGATGTGGACTCCTTTCCAATAAAGGAGACGCCCAGCGTAAAGGAGCTTCGGTGGGCTTTGAACTCGCGTCCGGGGTGAAACCTTCTGCACCTCCCGCCTGCTGAGTTCATTGAATACAACTGTCTTTTTCCGCTGTGCACTGCTCAGCAAATCCCGCGTGTCGGCTGTCTTTGCGAAAATGACTGCAGCATCATCAAGACCCCGGCGGAGGATCGGATTGATGAAAACTGTTGAATTGGACAGATCGCGCACGCTCTCCAGGATTCTCCCTTTGGTGCTGAAGCCGTCGCGCAGTGTAGAGGGCGATGTTTCTCCGCCACCTATCGGTCCAACGATGAGGGGCGGTCCGAGAGACCCCAGAAATGTGGGTGCTCGAATTCCACCCCAGGTAAGATGGTGGATTGCATCGAACTGAACGGCTTTTTGCAATCTTCGGGCAGCGCGCAATGCCGCCATTTGCCATATCAAATTGTAAGTGTATTCCCATTTAGGTTCGGTTGCGGGCTCGAGTGGCCAAAAACCGACTTTGGGGAAGATCCAACGGATGCCGCTCACAACCGCATCGTTTCGAGAAGCCTTCTCGATCGAGCCACGGTGGACCGGCGATACGAGCGCCCAAACTTCATGACCAAGGCGGCGCGCTTCGGTGGTCCAATTCCAGCCGATGCCCCATTCAGATCCACGATCGGGTGCACATGCGTAGGCCGAAATCAATAAATTCATCGCTTGTCCGATGCCCAGGGCGGTATTTCGAACGCAATGGAACCTCCCCACCTGCCCCAGGGGACTTCGTCGCTAGATGATACTCCCTCTTCTAACGCCGAGCTTCCGTATTTTCCCTCAAATTGTAAAACAGATTCACAACGAAGAACCTGCCGCACAAAACAATGCAAAAACGGAGCGCTAAGGTTACCAGGTTACCAGTCCTGAGCGTAAGATTTCCATCCCGAAAGCTGTTGCAACGCGCGCGCTACGAAGACCGAATTGTACACAAAATAGCGGCGCGCAAGCCGCCGAGGCTCAGTCATTAAGCGGAACAGCCATTCAAAACCAGAGCGCTGCATCCACAGAGGTGCACGAGGCTTCGTTCCTGCAATAAAATCGAACGCTGCCCCCACACCAAGCAACGCAGCTGCTTGAATCTTGCCGACGTGCTCCGCCATCCACTTTTCTTGTTTGGGCATCCCCAGGCCAACCCACACAAAATCCGGATTGGTTTCATTAATTGCCTGGATATCGGCGGCATCTTCTTCTGGCGTGAGCGGTCGAAACGGCGGTGACCGGTGCCCAGCCACGACTAACCCCGGGTAACTCTGCTTCAGGCGCGAAATCAACGCCTCGACGACGCTAGGGCTTGCACCGTAGAAATAGTGCCGGTGGGGCCGTTGCGGCGATCTTTCGCACATCGCCCTAAGTAGATCCGTCCCGCAGACGCGGCTCGCATTCGAATAGCCAGAGCGTTGGCACCACCAGACGAGAGGCATCCCATCTTCCGTGGTTAAACCTGACCGGTTGAGCGCCCTTCTTACCTCCGGATCGCGCTGCGCTTCCATCAAGCCGTGAACGGGAGTGCAGCAGACGTATTCGCGACGAGCTTCAGCTCGCCATCGTTCGAGTATCTCAACTGCTTGGGGGAGATTTACTGCCGAAACGCCAACGCCAAGAACGTTCACCCTTGGAATAAAACTTTCGGCATCGACACGCGGCTTCTTCGCCAGTTGGCCGGCTGAACTACTCACAATATCAATCCTTTCTCAACGAACTTTTGCTGATCACGCCGTGGCGCGAACAGACTAGCGTGAAACTGTTCCAGACGAATCGCATAGCGACCCACATCGAACCCTTCGATGAAGCGATCGCGTGCGCCCTTCGAAAGACGGCTTCGAAGGCCTTCATCCTGGATAACGCGCGCCAACGCTTCGGAAAGCGCATCCACGTCGCCGGGGGGGACCATAATTCCGGAGACTTCAGGCTCGATCACTTCGGAATGCGCACCCACGGGAGTCGTCACGACCGCGAGCCCGTGCGATAGACCCTCAAGCACCGACATTGCCAGCCCTTCTGCGTACGACGGCAGAACAAGAACGTCTGCGTCGGCGCACAAGTCGCTTACAGCTGCCTCTCCAATCCAGCCTGTGAAGCGAAGCCTTTCCAGAACTCCGATTTCGTCGGCAAGGTTACGAAACTCATCTATGGCGCCACTTCCAGCCAGAGTGAGTCGCCAAGGCAGCGGTTTTGTAGTCGGGGACGCAAGGGCGCGAAGCAGGTCAGCGACGCCCTTTCGAGCACTGAGGTATCCAAGAAACAAGAGATGGCAAGGTCTCTCCGATGTAGACTGCTTACGTGGATCGGGCTTCGGATCTGCAACAGCGTTGTGCATGACGATCATGCGTTGCCGGTCTACACCAAGGAGATCGGGAATGACCTCCAAATCTCGTCGCCCGAGTACGATCACCGCCTCGGCGCGGCGAAAAACAGTCTCGATTCTTTTTTTTAGAAACCTCCCCCGAGTCTCGTAGTACGCACCATAATCATAGTCGTGGAGATGCAGCACGTATCGCATTCCAAGCAATCGAGCGGCAGACGTGAGGACAATTTTCCGAATGGTGCTGCCGCGGCCGGCAATATTGACATGCGCCACGCACGGTGATGAGAGCCGCGCGCGGACCAACGCAAAGATTGCGCGACCAAGAAAAATACATGCGCTCAAAATGAGAAGGGGCGAGGAGCCAAGATATTGCGGGCCACGGGAATCGACGACCTGATAATGTACTGTCGGCTCGTTTTCCCGGCAGGCATTTAGAAAGTAACCCATCTGGCGCCCAATACCGCCACCATCTTGAAGGCCACCTGCGATGACAACAAGCACGGTGCGACTCGATAGAGCGTCGTGACTGCCTCGCTTCCAAAAATTCAATCTATAGATCACAGATCTGTCCGCTCGGTATGTTCCGACCACGTTTGAACTGAGATCTACTCGAAAACGAACCTGGATGCCGCCTTCGAAACAAGTTGATAATTAATCAGCAACCCACGATATTCGCAGAAAATCCCAGATCGCGCTGGTTAATCGTGCTCGTTAGATTGCAATTAGATCAAATTATAACCTGCTCATTCTCAAAAGTGATTCGATCCAAAAAAAACTGACCCATTCGTCAACATAAGAACAACTTTTATACTAAATATTGACACCGTCAATATAAAAATTATCTTCTGGATTTAAATATTTTAGAATTTAATTTTTTGGGGCTGGAATAAAGCGGGAAAGCACTATCTCTGCAAACAACCGAGCGATTCTACGGCGCGAGTTGACTGCCAGTGTCATTTAATTTGGTCAAGGAACGCTAGATAGGCAAGTTTGATGCCATCGTTAAGAGAGGTTCTGGCCCGCCAGCCGAGCTTAAGGAGCCTATCGACGTCGAGCAGTTTTCGCGGTGTTCCGTCGGGCCGAGACGGGTCGTAACTGATCGTGCCGGTATAGCCAATTGCGTCCGCCACAAGGCGGGCAAACTCCGCAATAGGGATGTCTTCGCCAGTGCCAATGTTGACGGGTTCGTCGCACGAATAGGTCTTCATCAGATAGACGCAAGCGTCCGCGAGATCCTCGACGTAAAGAAACTCACGTCGCGGCGTGCCAGTGCCCCATACAACGACATCGGGGATGCCTGCCACCTTTGCCTCGTGGAACCGACGAATTAGCGCGGCAACCACGTGGCTATATTCGGGATGATAGTTATCGCCTGGTCCGTACAGGTTGGTCGGCATCACGCTAATAAAATCTCTCCCATATTGGCTGCGATAGGCCTCGATAAGCTTGATGCCGGCGATCTTCGCGACGGCATAGGGTTCGTTCGTGGGCTCCAATGACCCGGTCAGAATTGAGTCTTCACGCAATGGCTGTGGCGCAAATTTCGGATAAATGCATGATGAGCCCAAAAACATCAGCTTTTCCACACCGTGGAGATGGGCGGCGTGGATCACGTTGGCGGTCAGCATCAAGTTGTCATATATGAACTGGGCTCGCAGCGTGTCGTTGGCGACTATACCGCCGACTTTCGCCGCGGCCAAAAAAACCACCTGTGGATGTCTCCGGGCAAACCAGTCGGACACTGCCGTCTGATTGCGCAGATCGACCTCGCCGCGCGTAGCTGTCAAAAGTTCAACATCTTCCGAAGCAAGCCGGCGCACTAGCGCGCCGCCGACCATTCCTTGATGGCCCGCGACAAATACACGCTTGCCATTTAACTTAAACGGGGTTCCTGCCATTCATCACCTCGCGCCGGGCTATCGCGAGATCACCGGCGACCATTTGCTTGACGAGTTCGGCGAAGCTTACCTTCGGATTCCACCCGAGCTGCTCGCGCGCCTTAGTGGCGTCGCCGATCAGCAGGTCGACCTCCGTGGGACGGAAATAGACGGGATCGATGCGTACGACAGTCTTGCCCGATTTTCTGTCGACGCCGGTTTCCTCGATTCCCTTGCCGCACCATTGGATGCTGCGTCCAACCTCACCAAACGCCAATTCCACAAATTCGCGAACTGAGCGCGTCTCGCCAGTTGCCAGAACGAAATCGTCCGGCTTATCGGCCTGCAAGATCCGGTGCATTCCGGCAACGTAATCCTTGGCGTGGCCCCAATCGCGCTTGGCGTCGAGATTCCCCAGGTAGAGCGTCTCTTCGAGGCCGATCTCAATCCGTGCTACTGCGCGGGTAATCTTGCGGGTCACGAAAGTCTCACCTCGGATTGGGCTCTCGTGGTTGAACAGGATGCCGTTGGAAGCGAATATGCCGTACGCCTCGCGATAGTTCACGGTGATCCAATAACCATAGAGCTTGGCGACCGCATAGGGTGAACGCGGATAAAACGGGGTCGTCTCCTTCTGCGGAACTTCCTGGACCAAGCCATACAGCTCCGAGGTTGAAGCCTGGTAGAACCGCGTCTGCTTCTCCATTCCAAGGATGCGGATTGCTTCCAGAAGCCGCAGCACGCCAATCGCATCCGCATTGGCAGTATATTCCGGGCTTTCGAAGCTGACGGCGACGTGGCTTTGGGCGGCGAGATTGTAAATCTCGGTCGGTCTGATCTGCTGCATCAGTCGGATCAAGTTGGTTGAATCCGTCATGTCGCCGTAGTGCATCACGAACGGTGCATTACCGCTATGAGGATCTTTATAGAGGTGATCCAACCGCGCCGTGTTGAAAGAGGAAGACCGCCGCTTGATGCCGTGCACGACGTAGCCTAGATGGAGCAGATACTCGGTTAGATATGCGCCGTCCTGACCGGTAACACCGGTAATTAACGCGACGCGCTGCTTCGAGACTTGGGCCGCCATATTCACTCCAACTAACTCGTATTCAGTGAGCAGCCATCATCGTTCCCCGCCTAAACTTTAGGCTGGGCAGCTTGGGGCTGTAGTTAATCCAACGGCCACGCCACGTTATGCTGCAATTGCTAACATGCAGAGAGCGAAATATAAATAGCGATAAATTATATTAAAGCTCGCACAGTTAATCATCGAGCGACGCCGACAGCGTCAACATTACTTCAAGCACTTGCGTTACGGTCGGCTCGATCGGAAAATCAGTTTAACTTAACCGCCCGCGAAGCAGGTTACGGACTCGCCGCCGCATTTCCTGCGGGGCAACCCAGTATAAGAGATATGGCGCAACGTGCCAAAATCTTGGCGAGCCGGATCGGAATGCTTTCTTGAGCAATTTTGGAAATGCAAAGTAGGCCTTGTCCTTTGCTGCCCTTGACCCCACAACACCTAGACAGAAGCCGCTATAAGCCCGAGGAGTAATGATCGGCTTCATGCTTTCGATCCAGTTCAGCGAGGCCACCCAATTTCCGCTGTTCGAAAGCGAGGGACGCCCCTCTTCAAAATAAAGCACGACCAGCACTTCCGGGACGGTCTCTATTTTAATGCCCATTTCCTTCGACATACGTAATATGAATTCCCAGTCGTCATGGGGGCTCTCGACATTGAAGCGTATCTTGTCGAACAGTGGTCGAGGCAACAAAAAACTGGATGTTTGAATGAAATCGATCCCTGAGAACAACGAACGACGATCAAAAAAGTATTCATCTATTGGGATCGAGTTGTCGTAAATCGTCCGAGGCCAGATGTAGGTCGCAAGCGGCGTCACAATTCGGCTAAGGCAGCTTACAAGCGCGGAGCCGTGATCCGAGACTAATGCCATTTGCTTTTCTAGCTTATTTGGCAGCCACTCATCATCATCATCGAGAAACGCAATCCAGTTGCCCGTTGCGTGATCTGCTCCAATATTGCGGGCGCCAGCCGCAGTCATCGAACGGGGGTTAACGACCAGCCGTAGTCTAGGATCCCCTACCGACTGTATGGCCACGACCGTTGCTTCGTCTGGTCCATCAACAACCACGATGAGTTCAATTTCTTCGTGGGTTTGATTAAGGACGCTGTGAATAGAACGCAGCACCAACTTCGGCCGATACCGCGTGGGGATCACCACAGACACCAAAGACATGCTCAGGTTCCAGCGCGAGCTATAGATCTAGGCCCTTATAGCTTCCTGAAATATGCATGGGAATAATAACCTGAATAAATAAACTCCACCTTCTCAGGCTTGTCATTGAAGTACTCGTCGCAGGCTTTTTTGACTCCCGGCAGCTTATTCCATCCAAGAGGATTTATTTCGGGATCGCAGTAATCATCGATGAGGCAAATCGCCCCTTTTGTCATTTTTGGATACACATGCTCCAAGCTAATCAAGATCGATTCGTAGAGATCTCCGTCCAAGTAGGCAAAGCATATCCGTTCTGGTAAGCCGTTTGGTAAAGTGTCATTGAACCACCCCTTGTGGATTGCAGGCAGTGTTAGATTGTATCTCTTGAAGTTTAGGCGAACTCGATCCTCGCTCGTGGCGAGGCCACCCTCTTCGTACGAGGTCCCGTCGCTTTCCCCAATCGACGGTAGGCCCTCAAAACTGTCAAAAACCGATAGCTTCTTGTTTGTACCGTGGTCGACCAATATCTTGGTAATCAAGACTGACGATTGACCATCGTTGCAACCCAATTCAACTAAGTCCCCATCAACGTCATAGACCAGGACTTGCTTTACAAGGTGGTAAAGATTCATTCGTTGTTCGACGTTTGTCATCCCACCAGAATAGGTAAATGCAGCGCGTCGACCTCTTAGCCTGGTGATGATCTGATCCACGAAATCCGCTGTTCGGCAGCTGTGCTCAATTCCGAAAGCTCTTAGGACCATGGAGACGCCGTGATCCAAATATGAAACAGGCCTGACTCGCCAGTTGAAGTACTGGGTTATGTAGAAATTATTCATTCGCATTTTCCCCTGGGTTTGAATGCCGAAACTAAACAGCAAGATCAAACCTGTCTACCTTGGCGAACCCCTTCGCAGGCGCTGATGATCCTCCGATGCCTGCGACCGCAAGGTGGGTTTTCTTGCCCGTGCTCCGTCACGAGCCTCCTTCGCGATATCGACATACATGATCCCGCGGCCAAGCCTGCGTTCGAGGTCTCGAACCCGTTCTTCCGACTGCCCGGCCTCGGGCGCGCGCGACCACATCCTCGTCCGCCCGCGCCGCTTCCTTATGCCCCTCTTTCGTGGGCCGTCTCCATTGGAAGACCAGGCTCGGCGAGAGCCCGCGGCGACGGTCAACAAGGCCGGTTAGCACGCCCCCGGTTGCAGCGCCCCATTGACGACCAACGACTTCTGTTCCGTGGTGAGCCGACACCGGCGAGCAACGCCGGTGCGATGACTTCCATCTTCGCAGACGTCTCGGACACGAGTATGCCCCGGACTCGCTCCTCCGGCGAACGCTGATCTTCTGCCAAAACGGTGGGAAGTCCACATGGCCGAGACTATTTTTCCCTGAGAGGATTTCCGCTTATCTCGTCTTCGGCTCAGGAAAGAAAAACCGCTCGGCGGCGAACAGACGATATCTAAACTTTTGAGATGGTTTTTCCACCAGGTGCCACGAGAAGGCGGCAAGCAGGAATGTCACCGGAACAGCAAAAAACATGTTGAGCCACCATACGCGGCAAACCTGCAACGATACGTACAACGCCTGCTGAATTGGGAAACTGTAAAGATAAAGGGGGTACGAGTAGTCGCCTGATCGAATGATCGGATCTCGCTGAAGTCGAAATAACCCGAGCCAAATCGTAAGATAAGAAAGCGGGATTGAAGCAAGGACCATCAAGCTATTCTGCTGCGACAACAACACAAGGCCGACGAATACGGAGACGGCAGCCAGTCTCCCACTCCATTCAATTTTGTCGCGATAGAGGTAGGCACAGACACTGACGAGGAAGCATGGAAGCAACAACTGCCAAACATCATTTAGCTCCGCCGGTTTAAACGTCACGTAGACCAAATGGCCAATCACGATCATCGCGGTCGTAACCAAAAACCAAAGACGTTTCCGGTGGAGACCGAGAGCAGCCAATAAGGACAGGACCAAATAGCAATCGAGCTCGTACGGGATCGTCCAAAGCTGGGCGTTGACATAGCCAGATGGGTTATCGGCAAAAACGCCCGGCAAATGATAATGTATATATCCGATCACATTGAAGAAATATTTGTAGAAGTCAGGGTGCAGGAAATAATCGCGCAAAGAATACGAAGTATAAAATGGGCCAAGAATTACGGCGCAGAATATCGTATCGACGGCAAGTGCGGGCACAATGCGCAACGCGCGCAGGCCCACGAAAGTGACCAAAGTGCGACAGCGAATCAGGCTGCTGGCGATAAGAAAGCCCGACAAGGCGAAGAACATCGGTACGAGACATGTTATGAAGGGCCTGGAAAATCCCTGGAACAGTGCGAGCTGCGCTGGCTGCCCCAAGCAGACGATAACCGAATGGTCCAGCATGATAAGAAGCGCTAGGAGAACGCGAAGATAATCAAAGCCGGCTGGACGGTCGTCAATCGCCAGGCGATCTTGGAGCGTGATGCGTGCTCTAGCCGACGTAAAAAAGGACGCCTGTGCTTGATCCATAATTTACCTTCATTATTCGACATCGTCCGAGACGTTAGGGATTTGAAACTGATCAGTATTATTCAAATTGCTTTTAAGTTGAGCGAAGCGTTGGGTATTGCCGCGCAGGCGGAGAAACTCGTAAACTGAGTACATAGCCAGACGACCAAATCCTGAGGCGACCTCCACTCCATCCAAATATTGCACTACTTCAGGACGCCAGCGCGTTTTCGAACGGTCATTGCCAGTTGACAGGTTAACTCTTGTAAAGCTGTCTGTAATCGCTGATCGAAATATTTCGCCCAATAATACTGTCATTATACTATAACGGTCCCAGTCGATAGCATTCCCAGAGTGATAGAGGTAAAGCTGCTCGCCGAAGAGAAAGCCTATCCTGGTTGCAACAATCTCGCCCAAGATACCGATCGAGTATATGCGGAGCTGATCTCTCTTCGCCATTTCGACGCAATAGTCATTCAGAAAGCTTTGCTTTTCGGGATTAGCGAAGACATCGTAAGATCGTACCTTCGTACGCTCTTTATGTAATCGGTAGAACGCATCTAAAGCAGCGGGAACATCTGATGGGAATTTGGTAATCTGCAATTCAAACTTGTGTCCGTCACGATCGAGTTCTTTGAGAGAAGATCGCAGTTTTTTACGAACCCGCTTGGTCAATCCCGTCTCGAAGGCGCCCCAAGTCTTTGGGAGATCAATGAAATAATCAGGTATGTGGCGGGTCCAAAAGAACGTGCCAGACCTGTTGGGGCGTTCCGGCGTCGCGGTACCCTCCATGTACACACCCTGCCATCTGATCCAATCGAAGCCGAGACCCTCCTTATGTAAAAGGTCAGACAACTGCCCCAGCACACATGGCTGGTCCGACGGATTGCAGACCACTCCGCGTAGCTCGGTCATGTTCGGGTCTGCACCGAAGAATTGAATCTCTCTTAGCCGAATCGGCCCTCCCGCCGGTCGGTTTGTCCGCAACATCGGAGCGACAGCAATGAGGCGACCACCTGAATCACGGGCGGAGATCAGCAGCAATTCATCGCGTGAGAAGAAAGATCGCTTTCGGCAATGTTTCCACCAAAGCTCATTCCATAACGGACCCGTGAAGGGCACGGTTGGAGACAACGATCTGTGCAGACTTTCCCATTCGTCGCGAATAATTGAAAAAGCCTCGGCCCCGATATGCTTTTCCAACCGCAGCATTATATGACCCTAAACAAGGTCCGACACAAAATTCTCGCAGCAACATAATCTATGATGCCGTGCTGTGATAGGTATCCAGAGTGGATGCGCTTGTAGCTGTCTCGCACCTCAACATCGTCAAGGCCCGCTCCGTGCATGATCGACGCGTCCCATATTCGATATTGCAGCGTAACTCGTTCTGTGAACCAGCCGCCAAAAGACCTTATAGCCCGAGCGTAGAATTCGACATCCTCAGCAATCCGGAGACTCGGGTTGAAGCCCCCGAGCGCCGTAAGACATTCTCGCCGAATCATTGCAGCCCCGCAGACCAGCAAAGTCCGATCGAATGACAAACGCGCTGATGTGGCCCATCTCCCGCCAAGTCGTTGGGCCATACTCGCTCGGCGCGCCGCGCTGTCAAAAAACGCAAACTCGGCACTCAGCTTCTCCGCATTCTCTCCAAAGGGCTGGACACGGCCAAAAATCACGCCGGCGGCAGGGCGCGCCTCAAACGCCTTGACCATTGCGGCATAATGACCAACTGGTGCCTTGTCGTCATCGTCAAGAAAGTGGACGTAGCGCCCTTTGGCGAGAGGGATGCCCACATTTCGAACGAGCGACGGTCGACCACCGCTTGGCTGCGGATTTACCTCATATCGGATGCGTGGGTCACCAAAGCTCGAAACTACGGACTCTGCCGCCCGCTCGGGTGAGTCATCGACAACGATAACCTCAAGATCAATCTCGTTTTCGCACAACACACTCTCCAACATTTCTCGCAACACCAGTGGTCGCCGAAACGTCGGGGTAATGACCGATACGCTCGTCGTCATGATCTGTTAACCTGCCGAGTTAAACCGAAATATCCTCGAAGAAACAAACTCCTTTCCAAATGATAATTCATCGCGTTCTACTTATTTCCAAAATATGAAATCGTAAACATTCTTTGCTGTCGACGCAACTACGTTTGGCGTTCGACGATGATCCGTGACGTGCCTCACAGACTACAAGACTCTCGCCAGATTGACATGCTGGTTGTCTCACGTCTCACGGAGTTTTGTTAAAGCACCACCGCCGCTCGCCGTGGTCGCCTTCAAGGACCAGGGTTTAGTTGCACCATCGGCATTTTTTGATTGTATTCGCCGCGCTTATTCTATCCCGAACCTTACCGGAATCGCGGTTCGGCGCATCATGTTCAAATGCATTGAGCGTTGCACCAACCTCGTAGCGCCCCGAATTCGAGAGGACAATAATTGGGACACCTATGATGCATCCTGCGTCGGTGTTTTCACTAGCCTAGTTACTTGGCAATATAGACGAATCGTATGATCAGTGAAGAGCCTTTCGAAAAGTAAGCGCGGTAGGTTTAAGACTTGTGACAGCCAGACCCTCTTTGGATTACGGCGCCAAGCCGGCGTGCTTGCGGTCACCGTTATTGTATCACCGGTGCAGATATATGCTTACGGTTAACGCGGCCTCCTTGGCTAGCGAGGTGTCGACGACCCAAATTCCGCTCTTTTGGGCGACATCGGGCGGAAATCGCTCAGCCTCCGGCGCCGGCAGGAACCGAAGACGTCGAGTGCAGGAATCGACCTTTGAAGATGTTTAATCGGAAATTTTGGTTTTCGGTATTTGCCGTCTCCATGGGATTGGGATTGCTGCTGCAACAGCTACTTGTCGGCTATATCAGCACCCATCCACCACTTTTCTTGCCGCCAGCAGAATACCGACCGCCCTCGGGCCAGCCGTCCTCACGCGATATGGTCGAATTCGCCGCCGATACGATCGACGGAATTCGGCTCAAAGGCTGGTACACACCAGCACGCGAGAAGCCGTACACGATCGTGTTCTTCCACGGAAGCGGCGACGGACTAGCGACTGTCGCCGGATTAGCCCAGCCCTACGTTCGGGCCGGTTACGGAATGCTGCTCGCGGAATATCGAGGTTATAGCGGCGAGCCAGGCGTTCCGTCTGAAACCGGGCTCTACGACGACGGCCGAGCTTATCTACGCGCGTTGCAGGCAAACGGTATAGCTCCAAAACAAATTGTACTCTTCGGCCACTCGCTCGGTACCGGTGTCGCTACGCTGCTTGCTACAGAATATCCCGTCGGTGGGCTTATGCTGCTTTCACCGTTCCTGTCCGTCGACGCAGTCGCGGCGCGCCTGCATCCGCTCCTACCAGTTCGATTGCTGATTTCAGATAGTTTCGTCAATTTTCGACACATCGCAGCTACTCGTTGCCCAATACTCATCGGCCATGGGGGAATGGACAGCTTGATTCCGGTCGACCAGGCAAAGGCCCTGTTCACCCTGGCTAACGAGCCCAAGACCCTTAAGATCTTTCCCGCTGCCGGTCATCTTAATGCCTTCGACGACTTTTCGGACGCTGCGATCAATTGGCTCGACGCCCTTTCGGTAGAGTACGGCAAACGATAAATGCCGATTAGCACCGCAAAAGCCCCTCCTCCTCGTTCGGGCGGCCATCACGAAGCGAAACTTCTTTCAATCCCTGAAACGCGAAAATCCGCTCGCATTAGCGGAACCACGGAGCGTCGAAGGCCTCATTCTTTCCAAGTTTGTAGGTTGATGAAAAGCGACAGTACATCGATCCTACGCTGCAGCACCACAATCATTGTAATCGTAACGAATACTTCAATCGCAAGCACAGAGAAGGCTGAGCCTCGCAATCCAAAGAGGTCTGTTGAAACGAACATACCAATGACCCCAATTGCCGCCGTCGTCGCAAATATCCACATGGCGTGCCAATCCATGCCAAGCGGCATCATCGTCTGTATGCCCAGAATGTTTGACAGCGCAATTAAGAACGGCACAGCAGCCAATATGCGAAGGATCGGCACGGCTTCCGCAAAGGCGGCGCCCCCGGCCAACGATATAATAGTCGGCGCAAACACAAACAGTCCTAGTGACAGCGCTGCGGACAAGCCAAGCGTACCTTGAAAGAATATTCGCTTTGTCCAAGCCTCATCTTCCGCCGCCTCCGGCGTAGCCGCAATTCTGCAAACGAACGGGTAGATCGCAGTTATGATCGGTAAAGTGACGTTACCAACAACGTTGCGCAAACGATCCGCCAGGGCGAATGGACCGGCTGCCGCGGGTCCCAGAATGAAGTTGACGATGACAACGCCTGTCGAAGTGTAAAGGTTGATAGACGCGGTTGACAAAAAATTCGCAGCAGCGTCATGAATCGTCTGCCAAATCGCCTCCAACTTCGGAGCCCGCCAGTAAATTCCCTTGGTTCGCAGCACGCCGATCGAAGCAACCGCTATACCCGCGGCGGCGAAGGCATTTATTTCCACGTAGAGCAACACGTCAGAAGAAGTGTGGATGAACATGACGGTACATACAGTGGTCAAGACGCGGCCCACGACCTGCAGAATAGCGAAATCTCGCATCCGCTCGAGACCAAGAAACGCCCAGTCTGGGGTGATCGCGGTGAGGCATGCTTGCAAAACGATGAACGCGCTGATGAGTGTGTACTCCGACCCAGGACTGACGATGGACACAACCAGCATAAATCCTGCGGCCGCCATCGTCCCAAGCAATACCTGCATGCAAGCGACGGTCGACAGTGCGTTGGATAATTCGTCCGGACTATCTCGCAGTCTCACCACCAACCGCGGACCGGAAAGATTAAGCCCAAACGTGACAACCAAGCCAACGTATGCAGCGAGCGCGCTGATCGTCGCCAGCGTGCCAAATATTGAAGGTCCGAAAGCGCGCGTAACCACCAAAAGAGTTACGACGGCAAGGACATAATTGGCTAGCTGAATAACGCCAAGCCATCCGGCAACTCTGAGCAGTGCGCCAATCATGGCTAGCTGTGTGGCCCCGACGAGTGCAATCAACCGAGTCCTCGTAACACTCGCAAATAGGACGCGCAAGCGGTCGCGAGGCAGCGAATAAACTCCGGTAGATTCGGGAGAATTTTAGACCGCGGCGGGCGGTTTGAAGGATTTCGAACTTTTTTTGATCTTCTGCTAAAATCTTCGGCTAAAACTCGTGCAATTGCCGACGAGCCCGTCATTTATTGAAAGGCGCTTGGAATTCTCTCGATTTACCCATCGGCATCTGGCGGTTCGTGCGCCCTCCCGAAAAACGCATCATGCTTGCCGTTCGTGCGCCCTTCATCGTTTCCGATAGGATTTACACACTCTGGCGGTGCATTGAGATACTGCTTGCAGCCCCAGCGCGACAATTATCCTTTTTGGGTGGCAAGCTCCGGAATATAACAAGCAAATTCGAGATACGATCAAACTAAACAGATTCGGGCGAGTGGAGCAAACCTCCGAGCTGAGAGCGCGGGTGACGTACGAATCTAAAGGCCTCCAAGGCAAATTCTGCAACCGCCGGATTAGGATCATTGAGAGTTCGCATTGGGTCAGTGGCAGAACCTCCGCGATCAGATATCCAGCGGCGCCAGCGGAGTTGGTCCTCGGCGCTCATGGAACGAGTGAGCCGCTGGGCCGCCAGTAATAATACGGTAGGGAGTCGATGGAGGTAAGCGTCTTTTCGAACTCGCGCCTCTCTCGCTCGGCTGAGTTCCTGCTCCAGCTCGTTCCGATGTCCGGTCGCGGCCAGATAGGCAAGCCATGGCAAAGGGAGTCCGCGATCAATTTCGAACGCCATATGATTGTAGAATCGTGGATTGACGTCGATGAGCAGCCTTTGATCTCCGCACTGCAAGAACTCGGCGTCGAAAATGCCATAATAGCCGGCGCTTTGGAAAAGCGACCGTAACCGGCGATCGATTGCCTCATCGATTTCAGCATGCTCGAAGATCAGTCCCGGACCGCTGCCACGCGGCCGCTGAAGTAGCTTCACGCATGCCAACGAAGCGTACAGCTCACCGGTCTCGTTCACGAAGCCGTCGACAGTGTAGATGTTGCCCGTGCCGCATGCGTAGGTCTGGAGCATAGGCAAGTCAATATCTCGTACCTGATTGAGTATCTCAGCATCGTAAGTCGCCTGCCGACGTTGTGCTTTCCAGCATGGAAGTAGATCAGCGGGTTTGTCGACGCGTCTCCCTTTGCCGACTTCGCGTCCGAACACTTGGGCACGCGGCTTCACGTAAACCGGAAAGGAAAGCTTTTCGCCACTACGTTCAACGCAGGATTCGTTCTGTGGGACAAAGCTTGCCGGTCCGTCTAAACCCGCCTCTCTCGCGAGTTCGGCCAGACGCGCCTTGTCGAGAAGACCTATCAACGAATCGATGGGTGGTGTGTAGAGGCGATAGCAGCGCGCCAATACCTTCGAGTGAGCCGCAATTAGCCACGCGACTTCGTCGCTGGTGGGATAAAGAACATAACCTGGCCGCTCCGCACCGAAGCGTACAAGCCACGCAAGGAAGCGCGCCGCGTCTTTCGTACTTGGACACTTCACCGTCTGCGACACGTAACGAGACCACCGCGCGGGGGCGATCCAACTTTCGCTCGCGAGGGTAACCTTGACGCCGCGTGCACCCAAGTCCCGCGCTGCGGCCAGCGTCCCGCACCAGGTGGCGTCCGCGAGAAGAACTGGGGCCGACGTGAGGATGCTCACGTTGGACCACACGATGCAGCAAATCCCGAGAGGAATGTCGTCAAAACGATGCGATGTAATGCGTCAGGCACCAACACCAAGGCAGAACTGTTGTTACACTGCTCGAAAAGCGTGCCGAGTCCCTCGGAGGTCATCGCGTCTCATCCAAAAAAATGTCTGGCGTCGGCCAGTCGTAAAAATATTCACAAGAATACTATATAACCTTTCGATAATCTGTTTAAATAGCTGATGATTTGGTTAATATAGGTAGCCGGCCGGGTGACATCCTCTGCGAGCAAGCTTCTTGGCTGGAGGGCGCGCGATGGAAGCTGTTTGCGCGTCCGTCGGCGTGAATTTCTCAAGCGGTAAAGTCAAATGGCTGCACATGGCATTGCAGCTTTCCGCCATGTGGCCGCACCTCGGCCCGCTTCGGTGTGGGCTCTGCCGAGTAGCGAGGAAAGTCGCCCATCGCTCCAGGGCGGCCGCACAACGGCCAACCGATGCTCCAGTGCATCCGTTGCTAATCGCGGCTGTTATGTATAGAAGTTGTTGAGTGGGGCCACGTGGCGGAGTGGTTACGCAGCGGTCTGCAAAACCGTTTACATCAGTTCGATTCTGGTCGTGGCCTCCAATAAATTAGGAAAACTTCGTCGCTTCAAACAGGCTGCAGACCAAAGGGAAGGACACCGAACTCTGCCTTGTTTTGGATAACCGTGTCGACGAGTTCCGCAGTGATTTTTTCCACGCCGGCAGCGAATCCGTAGACCAGCGCCGTATCACAAAGGATGTTGATCGTGCGTGGAATGCCGCGGCTTGTATTGGCGATAATGTTGCACGCCTCGTCGGTAAACAATTCGTGGTGAGATCCGACGGCGCGCGAACGAAAGTCGATGTATTCGCCGACTTCCCGCATGTTCAAGGGCTTGAGATGGAAGTCCGATGACACCCGTTGCGCAAATTGCAGCAGTTGGGGCGCACGAAGCATGTCCTTCAACTGCGACTGGCCGACAAGGATAATTTGCAGGAACTGCTGCTTGTCGGTGTTGACGTTGGAAAGCATTCGAAGCTCTTCGAGTGCCTCAAAACCCAAGTTCTGCGCCTCGTCGACGATCAAGATCGTCCGGCGCCCCTTTGAAAATTGATCGTACAGGAATTGTTGGAACCGCTTGAACAAAGCCGGATGTGAACCTTCGAAGGGCTGGCCCAACGACATCATGATCCATTGTAGAAGCCCATCCTGACCACGCGGCGTGTTCGAAATCACGCATGCGGTGACTTGATCGTCGAGCTTTCGCAAAAGGTAGCGGACAAGCGTTGTTTTACCGCAGCCGATTTCGCCAGTGATCACAGTGAAGCCGGCGCTATTCATTACGCCAAACTCAAGCATGGCAAATGCCAACCTGTGATTTTGGCACCAATAGATCAAATCCGGATCCGGCAAAATCGAGAACGGCTTCTCCCGAAGCCCATAAAACGCCTCATACATCGAACGACCCTGAGGGATGCGAAATGATTGCTTAGCGCAAACGAATAGACGAATAACCTCCTGAAGGGAAACATTTATAGTCGCTTTGATTAAGATTGATGGCGATTGTGCCTCGTGAGCTCGTCCAGGAACTAGCTCGCCAACTTTTGGATGGGTCCGCCGTAAACCCGGCGGCGCGTGCACATTCCAAGGCCACGATATGTCACGTTAATCATTAATAGATTTCTTCTTGTGCTCGAATCGGGGACGTTCTATAAAAACGTATAGCTAGCTCTTTTTTAATGGAGCATTGGACAAGGGAGGCTATTAATTTCAATCGAGGAACAGGGATGCTTCAAACGCTTGGTTCAGATGAATCCTATCGTCCCAGTGACCCTGCTTTTGGTGAGGATCATGCTCAGAGCCTAGGGTTTGGCCACTATATCGATATCCTAAAAAGAAGATTTTTCTATTTCTTGCTCGCCTTTGGTGTTGTTTCTATTCTTGGCCTATGCTTGGCAGCAATTCAAAAGCCAAACTATCTTTCTGAGGGAAAGATCTTGGTGGAATCCCAAGTGATCGCCCCGGATCTCGTCGGCCCCGCTGTCACGGCTGCTGGCGGTGAACGTATTCAGCTCATTCAGCGCATCCAGCAGCGCGTCATGACGAGGGACAATCTTCTCTCGATCGCGAACAGGTTCGGGTTATTCCCCAAGCGGCCAGACGTTCTGGACTTGATGCGCGAAAGCAGCCTGATCAAGCCTGCAGAAATCGCGGGAGCGCGGCCGTCAAATGAACCCTCGATCGCGTTCACAGTCGGCTTCGAATACGAGAGGCCGGAGCTCGCCATGAGAGTGGCTAGTGAGTTCGTCTCGTTGATAATCAATGAGGACGAGCGCTTGCGGACCAGTCGATCGACAGAAGCGGTAAGAATATTGACGAGCGAAACAAAGGGCATCGAAGACAAGCTCGATTCCACGCAAACGCAGATATTTGAACTTGCGCGGCAGCCGCGTGAGGATGCCTCGCAGATATCGGAGCAGGAAAGGTCGCGATTGGCTGCGCTTGCTGCGCTAAAGGCAGAACTTATTCAAAAAACGGCAGTGTATTCGGAAGCACATCCCGCCGTAATCGCGCTAAAAAAAAGAATAACCGCGATGGAAAAAGACCTTGCGCAGCAAGCACCGTCAAAAGTTCAATCGACGCGTGCTGATGACATTGAAGCCCTTAAACGACAAAGGGAAGCGCTTGAGAAGCGTCTTGCTGAAGCAAACAGCAAACTTGCGACGGCACGCCTAAGCGAGAAATTGGATCGGGATCAGCAGTCTGAGCGCCTGCAGATAATTGAATTGCCGCCGCTACCGGAAAAGCCCCTTAAGTCGAATAGGATTAAGTTAGTCGGAATAGCTTTCGCTGCGGCTGCGGCGCTGGGCATCTGCGCCGTCATCGCGGCCGAACTATTGGATGGCTCGATACGTAGCCGCCACCAGCTAATAGGGCTGATACCTAACACTCTAATCGTCTCTATTCCATATATGACGACACGCGGAGACGAAATACGAGCGAGAGTGAGGGTCATCATTGGTGCCGTCAGTGCGGTCATGCTTTTGATGGTATTAGGCGGATTGTTGATCGTGGTCTTCCTATATCTGCCGCTTGACTTGTCCTTGCTCGAAAAAGCGGCAGTTGTTTTTCGCGCGCCCACCCAATAGCTGTTCAGAGATCAATCATCAACGCCCTTGGCGTGGGAGAGTCCAATAGTGGAAAACATCCGACAAGCAGTTGAGCGTGCTAAGGGGCAGCCACAAAAGCAGAGCGGCGTCGGCTTCGAATCTTCAAAGCAAAAAGCAACGCACGTTTTTGGCGATGTCCACGCGAGTAAGAAACACGCTCACGAAGTACAACTTGATCTTGCGCATCTGCGATCCCAACGAATAGTCGCGTTCGATGGAAGGGATGACCGTTCAAGGCCATTTGATATGTTGCGAACCGAGATCCTGCAGTCGATGGACCAGAAGGGTTGGAAGACTCTGGCCGTTACGTCTCCCACACCGAGCTGCGGCAAAACTCTGACCGCCATCAATCTCGCTTTGAGCGTGGCCCGGCAACCCGAACGCGAGGTTTTTCTGGCGGACCTGGATTTGCGGAAGCCACACGTCGCAAACTCTCTGGGCCTAAAGTGCACCGAAGGGATCGTCGGCGTCATCGAAGGTCGCATCGATATGGATACCGCAATCATCCAGGCGAGGATCGGCGCGAGTAGATTGCAGGTTTTGCCCACAGCACCGGCTTCAAACCCTTCCGATTTGGTGGGCTCCGGTGCGATGAGGATGATGTTGGAGGAGGTCACAGGACGCGCTCCATCCGGGATCGTAATCCTGGACTTACCTCCCATCCTGACCGGCCACGACGTTATTTCGATCTTGCCTCAGGTGGATTGCGTATTGTTTGTTGCTGCCGTCGGCACTTCGAAGGTCTCGGAAATTGAGGAATGCAACAAGTATCTTGCTGAGACCAACTTGGTTCGATTTGTGCTGAATAAGGTACCTGTCTCAACAACAAGTTACGGCTACTATTGAGAAGTGTAACCAAACCAGTAAGGAACCGATCGAGGTCAGTTTGTGGGCGCGAACGATTCCGGGCGAGCATGCCTCCTCGGCGAAGGAGCCCCAATTCCAAACGTCAAAACTTGTAGGTTGCGCCCATAACACCATAATTACTGGTTAGACTCGTCAGTGGAGCATTGGATAAAAGGCTCGTAAAGCGATACTCCCACGTAATCGACAAATTCCGCCAGATATCGTATCTAAGTGTTGCGTCAAGCACCCAGGAATTATCCAATCTGGAACTGTCGATATATTCGATGCGACTGTACGCCAATTGGCAATTCGCAAACCATTGCGGTGTAATCTCGTAGCTCGATCGCAATCCGGCAGATGTGACTTGCGTTGATGAACCTATCGAAACCTGTACCGCAGTCAGCCCCGGGAGAGTCAGCGCCAGATTTGTCGAGGATGATGTTTGTGATGCGATATTGGTGGTTCTGTCCAGGGTTCCGGTGAGCGTCCACGTCGTGGTCGGATTGTAAGTAAGCGCGCCCCCGTAGACGTAACCTCCGGCTGTTGAGCCGTCGACTTCAGACCCCTGATGTCCAATATACACTGATCCGCTGAATAGCTCTAACGGGCGCGTGCCCAATCCACCTACAACTCGATAAGATGTAGTCGTACGGGATGGCGTCGATGTCACCGATAATGCTGTGGCCGAGCCGAAGGTAGCATCCGTCGCGACGGTACCGACAGAACCATTTGAATATGCATATATTAGCGGACCGAGCCAAAAAGCCGCATTTTCTGTCAAGGTTCTGCTGGTGAAATCGGGCTGTATGCTTTGATTGTCAAAGTTTGTGCGACCGATCGATGCGCTCAAGCTCATGATGCCACGGTTGAAAATCTTGTCGATCGTAAATGTGCCCGTATATTGATTGAAGGGGTTTACCACTAGCGGAATGCTGCTTCCGGACGCGACATTGACCTGTCCCGTCGGCTGCCCAGTTGGCGAAAGTATCGTTCCGTTCGGCAAGACGGTGTTGCCATTGGGCAAGACGGTGGTTGCGGGCGCGGCAGCCGGAGTTTGGATTGAATTTTGAAGGCCGGTGGACCACGTTGTGTGGGCATAGTTGCCATTCACAGTGAAGATGAGATCCCGCATAGCCTCATATTTTTCAGTAAAGCCTGTCCGCCCATCGATCGTGTTTACGGCGTTGTCGGTGGGATAGGCTTGTCGATCGATATTTCCATAAAGCGTCGTCGTGTGAATGCCGTTGGTCCATACCGCCGTCAAACTGGGCGCTATCCCTATTCCAGGAACGGAGATTGGACTTTGGGGACTCTGAAACAGATTGTCCGAATAGAGCGAATAGAGGCGCAACGTCGGATAAAGCTGCCATCCGTCAATTGCGATTGCGTCGGGGTCCCTTGCCGAAGGGTTGTTTAGCGGAACGTCCAGTGGCGGAACGGTTTGGGCAGAGGACTGCGGAATCAACGCGAACAAAAACGGCACGCAAAAGGGCAGCCGCGCAGCAAAGTTTTTGGATCGCCTCGGTAGCTTGCAGAGCATGGAATATTGAGACCCACTTATCACACCTCGGAATTGACGGCGGATCAGGCCTAACACCGCTTAGAAATATCGCTCGGGCACTCGAATCAAATCTCCCGGCGCAATTGGCACGGCCTCCGTAAGAGGATATTCCTTCCAAATCCCCTCCCCGCCGTGCCGTATGAGAACAGCGGACCTGCTCGCCCGGTACGTAAACCCGCCCGCCATCGCGACCGCCGAATGCACGTCAAGACCGCTCCGGAACGGGTACTCACCGGGACGAAGCGCTTCACCTAGCACGTAGAATGGCTTAAATTGGACGATGGCTACCGTCACTTTGGGATCCTGTAGATACCCGCCGCCTCGATATCTATCCGCTACCTCTCTTCCGAATTGCTCTTGCTTTTTCCCCGACGCCCGAATTAACCCGATCAAGGGCATCGCGACGTAGCCCGTGGGATTGACGTCATACTCCCCGGTGAGCGTCTCTTCTCCATACACGGTGATCTTGACCCTGTCGCCAGGTTGCAAGATGGAGGCCACCGACGCTTGTGAAGGAGCGACAGGCGCTACGGCTACCTCGACCGGCCCATAATCGGTGTAGCACCCCTCCAACAGCAATCCAGCCAGCAAGACGATCGCCAATCTCAAGTATCGAACTGCCATGGGTCGGCGCCTTCAATGAGGACCAGATGTCGGAATCGGAACGATTTCTTGACTTTCGACCAATCTACGCCGGTGATTCACCAAACGCTGTATCAATTTAGCCACACCTAATAAATCACTTCCGGAAGTCGCCCGCTCCCCCGGCAACAGGGGCGAACGCCGCAGGCCTCCCGGCACGGCCTCCCGGCACGGACCTGGGTCCTTCGCAGGGCCAAGATGTTCAAGACGGCATTCTTGCGCAAGATGGCTCGCCGCGGCCTGCGCGGCGTCAAACTCGTCGTTTCGACGCCCACCAGACATCAAACCCCCGCCGGCATGGGCTCACGCCAGCTGGCGCTGGCAAACGCCGGTAAGGGCGGCCGGCGAGCCGTTTCCGCCTTCATCGCTGCAGCGTCCAATACGACGCGATCCACCTGCGAATAGGCTTTCGACGGCTAAGCAGGCCGCAAAACTTATTATCACACTAACCGTATTTAATCTTGCGATTCGATCCCGGCGCGCCAACCCAGCCACATGGTCATCAGACAGACCCAGTTCCGGCAAACGCATGAATCACATACCGCGTGCAATTAACCCTTGCGTCAAGCTCGCCCTTACCGACCCGGTTGAATGCTAAAAAAATCCCACAACGGCTGACGCTTGCTGTATCTGGTGCTTGTGTCTTAATACTGCGATTATGAGGGGTTTTTCAGTTGAGCTTTTTGTTCAGTTGGACGATGGCTTTGTAATGTCGCTACAGTCCGTTGCATACCCGAAGATTACGCCTGTTCCTGCGTGGATATTGGGAACCATAGCGGCGCTATTGGCGGTGATCGCGTTCCAAGGAGCTCTTGTAGAGTTAGTCAGGCGCTGGACCACGCAGGAGGAATACAGCCACGGCTTCTTGATTCCGGTGGTAGCGGCGTGGCTGCTGTGGACACGTCGAGACGCCCTCCTCGCAAGCGTTGGTGCGCCAGCATGGTCTAGCGTACCCTTTATCTTTCTTGCGATGATCATGAACGCCCTCGGCGTAGCGAGTGCGATACTCATCCTGTCGCAGCTGGGCTTCATCGTTGTTCTGCTGGGAATCATATTAGCGATCGGAGGATATGCTCTGCTCCGAACCGCATTTTTTCCCGTCATATTCCTTATATCTGCAATTCCGCTTCCCTATTTCGTCAACTCCCATCTATCGCTACAGCTTCAGCTGATTTCGTCACGGCTTGGAACTTTCTTCATCGGGTTGTTTCAAGTCCCTGTCTACCTCGACGGAAACGTGATCGATCTCGGCCTTTATAAATTGCAGGTCGTCGACGCCTGCAGTGGATTACGCTACTTGTTTCCCCTTCTCAGCCTGAGCTTTCTGGCAGCGTATCTGTTTCGTGCGCCGATCTGGCAGCGTGCGCTGGTGCTGCTGTCCAGCATACCCATTTCGATTCTGATGAATGGTTTCAGGATCGGCATGGTTGGAGTGACCGTCGACCGATGGGGTCCTCAAATGGCCGACGAGGTGCTCCATTTCTTCGAAGGCTGGATTGTTTTCCTGGCATCGACCCTTCTCCTGACCTTTGAGATCTATGTGCTTGCCCGCATTTCGGGCAGAGGTTTTCTTCAAGCAATCCATGCGCAGACCGGCACAACTCGATTGTCCACTACAGCAAGCAGGGAAGCATTCGATCGCTGGCCACTCTATGCGTCCTTGCTCCTGATCTGCACGACTGTGCCGGCAGTCTCCTTAATTGCGAACAGGCCGGAGGTGATTCCGGAGCGCAGCCGATTTGTAACTTTCCCCGCAACAATCGGAGAATGGCACGGACAGCCGTCATTGCTGGATCCGCAGACCGAGCGCAGCTTGGCGATGGAAGATTACATCTTGTCGGACTACAGCAATCCGAATGGAAAAATCGTCAATCTTTACGTCGGCTATTATGCCTCGCAGCGAACAGGAGAATCGCCGCATTCTCCGCTGTTTTGCCTACCCGGTGATGGCTGGTCCATAATTAAGCTTGAACAAGCAACCTACGACGCCGAGCATCCCATCAACCGGGCGCTTATTGAGAAAAATGGGGAGAAGCAGCTCGTATACTATTGGTATGAGGAGCGTGGTAGATGGATCGCAAGCGAATATACGACGAGGAAGTGGTACCTGCTGCCCGACGCCATCCTCAAGAATAATCGATCAGACGGGGCGCTTGTGCGACTGATCACCCCCATTCTGCCGAGCGAACTCGAACGGGATGCGGACGGCCGGCTGAAATTGTTTATGCATGATCTGCTTCCGAGTTTGACGGGCTATTTACCTCCATCCGCTGCGCCTAAACCGCAATCGAGTATTCGACCGACAACACCATAAGAGCAACATGTTCAAATCATTCGGCGGGCACTGCCCAACCATCCAGAAGGTCTTTGTCATTTTATCAGTACTTCAGCTCACCGGCTGCGGGTCACCTGAGGACCGTGCGAAACAATACTACGAGCACGGGTTAAAGCTGCTCTCAGAACACGACAACGCGAAGGCGGCCCTCGAGTTCAGAAATGCTGTAAGGCTCAAAGGTGATCTGATTGGAGCGTGGAAAGCCCTAGCTGAGATCGACGAGAGCAACCGCAATTGGCAAGGCGTCGTAACGGATTTGCGAAACATGGTGACATTGGCTCCCAACGACGCTTCGGCGAAGTTGAAGCTAAGCAAGCTCCTGCTTCGTGCGGGGTCGACTGACGAAGCGCTCAGATTGGCCAAGGCTGGCATTGAGATGGACAATCGCAGTGCGAATTTCCACGCCTTGAAGGCGGCCATATCCCTCAAGTTGAATGACCACTCGGACGCAGTCCGTGAAGCGAACATCGCACTCGAAGTCAATCCTGGCAACGCTGACGCTTTGATGGTTTTGGCTGTCGATCAGCTGGGCAGAGGTGATGCAAAGGGCGCTCTGCAGCTTCTGCAAGGCGCGCTTTCCGTTCAGGCAAAGGATCTTGAAAGTATTCTCGGTTTTCAATTGCTAAAAATTAGGCTGCTTAGACAGACGGGGGATCTAACGGGTGCTGAAGCAACGCTCAAGAAGGTTATCGAACTGAATCCGATGGAAATCGGCTACCGCAAACTCTTGATTGATCTGTACGTGGAAGAGCGTCGTACCGACCACGCGGAGAAGGAATTGCGAAGCCTGGCGGCTGTAAACTCATCGGATCCCGACCCCGTACTGGATCTGGCTCGATTTCTGTACAGGATAAAAAAGGACCCGGCTGCCGCGCGACAAGAGCTCAACACCCGTATCAGCACAGCGGAAGATAGTTTCCCGTTCCAGATTGCGTTGGCCGATATGGATGTTGCAGAGGGCAAGCTAACGGACGGCGAGCAATTGCTCGAAAAATTGATCCGAACGGCCAATTTACCTGAACACGTACGAACGGCAAAAACAGCTCTAGCTCAAATATATCTGGGCAAAAAAGATTTCGATTCTGCAGAGAAACTGGCGACCGACGTTCTCAGTGGCGATGCTCACAACGTGTCCGCCTTAAGACTTCGGGCCTCTATACATCTGGAACGGGCCCAGCTTGACCTCGCCATTACCGATCTGCTCGACGCTCTCAACTATCAACCGCGCTCGGTCGACTTAATGTCGCTGTTGGGCACCGCCTACGAGCGCAGCGGATTGATCGAACTTGCAGACAAGCAGCTCGCGGACGCGGCCCGGTTGTCAGACGTCGAGCCGAAAGTCAGCCTTGACTATGCAGGCTTTTTGCGGCGTCGTGGAAATATTGCTCGCGCGGAGGAGGTCCTGGTCGGCTTGGACAAGCGGCGGCCGAACGACATCAAGGTCTTGTCCGCGCTGGGGCAGGTTAGGTTGGAGCGCCAGAACTGGAGCGGCGCGCAGCAAATAGCAGCGTCGATACGGCAAGTGGGCAATTACGGCGGTATTGCCGACGAGCTGCTGGGCGCGGCCTTGATCGGAAGCAAAAAATACGACGAAGCGATCGCGGCCTTCAAAAGCGCTTACAATGCCGGGCCAAACCGAGCGCACGCAATGAATTCCCTGATTGGCGCATTCCTCGAGGCGCACAAAACGGATGAGGCGATCAGTTTCCTGAAATCCGTCCTCGAGAATGATCCCAGCAATGGAAATGCTCTTGCGTTGCGGGGTTCGATTCAGCTTTCGAACGGTGCACCCGACCTGGCCCTCAAAGACTTTTCCGCTGCGATAAAGGCGCAGCCAAACGACACAGTCGGATACCGCGCCTTGGCTGATTTCTACATGAATCAGAAAAACTATGCTGAGGCGGTCAAGGTCGCCCAAACCGGGATTCGGCGGCAGCCCAATGCGGTGGCGTTGCATATGATCCTCGCCAATGCATATGAGCAACAAGGAAACTACGAAGCCGCCGACGCGGAATATGAAAGCATTTTGAGGATAGAGCCTGGAAACCTGATTGCGGCCAACAATCTGGCCAGCCTTCTCTTGGATCATCGGGACGACGAGGCAAGCTTGAAAAAAGCCCAAGCACTCGCTGCAATTCTTCGGAAGTCGGAGGTACCGCAATTCAAGGATACGCTTGGATGGGCGAGTTATCATCATGGTGACTACCAAACGGCAGTTTCGTTGTCGAAAGCGGCTGTCGCTGCCCTGCCCGATCAGGCAGCGGTTCACTACCATCTCGGCATGAGCTACATCGCGATAGGCGAACCGACCAAGGCATCCGAACAGCTCAAGGAAGCGCTAGAGTTAGCCCCGAATAATCAGCTAACGGAGATAATACGTAATGGATTGAAGAAAGCCGGATCATAATCCAGTTGGCGAATTATATATATTTTACAAGAGCTTATGTAATTAAATTTAACACCGCGCCGTATCGCCACGGATTAATTGTGGGCAATCTCCCTGTCGTTAAAAATAACTAGTCAACGCGGGTTTGGTTATGGTAATCAGGCGGTTAGGAAGAATGGGAGTTAGGGTATGAGGAAGTTAGGCATCACACTCTTTGGGCTGGTTCTTTGTCTAGCCGTACCAGCAAAAGCGTCCACTGTTGAATACGCCTTCCAGTTCACTGGAGCTGGCTTCAGCGGGAGTGGCGACATTTTCGTCAATTCGCAATTGGTTGCCGGCGGTTACGACATCACAAATATTACCGGTTCAATCGTCGGCCCCTCGTCAAGCAGCACTGGAGCGATCACCGCACTCGATACGCAGCCCGGAACTCCAAATGCCCAAGGGACGTATACTGATCCGTTGACGGGCCTACAATGGCTCTACAACGATGTGTTGTATGCGGGCAGTATTCCGTTCGACAATAATGGAGTACTTTTCAACTTCGGCAGCAAAGACGTCGGTAATATCTATTCCGTCGGCACTCAGCTCTATCTTTCGGTCAGCAATCCCATCTCGGACTATGACCCCGGCGTCAAGATCGCGTTAAAAGTAGCGCAGACTCCTCTTCCGGCCTCCCTGCCGATGTTTTTAGCTGCCATCGTCGGTGTATTTTTTGTGATGCGCAGGAAGAAGCATACGTCCGGCGCGCACCTCGATGTTGGACACGTGGCAGCGACCTGATCATCAGATTGTTCGGCTCGTGGATCGAGGTCCGACCGTCGTCTTTTGACACCTAGGTTACCGCTAGAGCCTCGATCCGATGAAATCGGACCGAGGCTCTAGTTATTTGTTTGACACGTTTTTCATAGCATCAAGACTCACCTTGAATGAGTTCCAAAATGAGCCCCAATAGCGAAGTTGACGCCCTCCACGCGCACCGACGCACCTGACTTTCATTGGTGATGCTCCGCCAAGTGGCGAGGCTCAGCGTATTGAGCTAAGTTCTCGGCCCCGACGCACCATAGCAACGTTGTGCGTTTGGTCCGACGCGAATCTAGGAAGGCGTATCGCCGTGAACGTCAGCGAAATCCGGCTCCGTAGCATCACCCGAGCACTCGGGACTCGTCGCGACAAACGAACGAAAATGCCCGCAGTTTTCGCGGCAGCCGCCGCGCTTGCGTTATTTACCGACTGCGCGATGGGACAAACGACCCCTACGAACTCTTCCGCCTCTTCGACCATCCCAACCAATCCGTCCTCTTCTTCGACAGCCCCCAATAACCCCTGTGACCCTTCCAATCCAACCAGTCCCTGTTACTCCACGAACGCTCCTCGGAATCCTTGTTACTCCGCAGCAGCGCCGGACCAACATTGTTCTACTACAGACACGCCAAACTCCCAGAGTTCGCCGTCACCGGCCGCTACAACAAAGCGCGAATAGCCGCGCCTCCACTGATGATCAAAGACCGCAATTGAGGTGAAAGGGTATGCAGACGTTTTTAGACTGCAAAAAGATGTCGAAGGAGTTTGGCGAGGTGAAGCGGCCAAAGATCGATCACCTGCGAATGTAAAACTTAACGTAACTGACTGCGTCACTGCCGCATGAGACGTATTGCCCGACCCTGCCTCTACGGCAGTTATCCGAACGATCTAGCGCCTGAAGGAAGACTTCAGCTTCCACGCAATCCCGCAAATGCCCTACGGGTCTGCGACCGCGAGATAGTCCTTCACGGTGATTCCGAGTGTTTTCAGCACAGAATTCGCGTCGATTCCAAGTTACCGCGGAAATCCTCGTTACTCTGGGGGCAACGGGCCGTGTGAACCACCAGCACGCCTTCCTCCCGGACTTCGCCCACGCCGGCGCCAGATGTCGCCACAACACATCAAACTGAGATCTACGCCCATGAATGTAACCCTCGATCTCGAAGGCGACGTTACTGACAACTAGGCTAGTTCGGGGTAACCCTCCGGCGAGGACCGCCTTCCGGGCGGCAGCCTTGCCCGCGATAGTTTGCTGATTGATTTGCAAGCAAATGAGCAAACGTGAGCAAGGTTTCGATTCTGTCGGGGCCGGAGCGACGGCGACGATGGTCGACGATCGAGAAGCTTCGGATCGTTGAGGAAAGCCAGACCCCTTCGGCGAGCGTCGTCGATGTGGCACGCCGGCATGATGTGCATCCCAATTTGCTGACGGTTTGGCGGCGGCAGGCCCGAGCGGGTTCATTGGGAGCCGTGGCGCCGCGGCAGGAGAGCGACGTGCAATTTGCGGCAGTCTCGATTGCGCCGGAGCCGCCGGCATTGGCGGCTCGTGCCGGAACCAGTGGGACGATCGAGATCGCGTTTTCCAGCGGAGTGCAACTGCGGGTCACGGGCGCGGTCGATCCCGCGACGCTGACGGCAGCGGTGGCTGCGCTGTCGGGTGGACGGGCCCGATGATCCCATTGCCGAGTGGGGTGCGGGTGTGGCTTGCCACCGGCCATGCCGATATGCGGAAGGGCTTCGCCAGCCTGGCGCTTCTGGTGCAGGAGGTGCTGAAGCGCGATCCGCTGAGCGGGCATCTATTTTGCTTCCGGGGTCGGCGCGGCGATCTGTTGAAGGTGATCTGGCATGACGGCCAGGGCGCCTGCTTGTTCACCAAGCGGCTGGAACGTGGTCGGTTCCTGTGGCCGAGCGTGGCCGACGGCATGGTGACGATCTCACCGGCGCAGCTCGGCTATCTGCTGTCGGGAATCGACTGGCGCCATCCGCAGGAGAGTTGGCGTCCGACCTCGATGGGGTGAGGATTCTGCTTGCGGCTATTGATGGATATGATTCCATCGGACCGTGACCGACGCACCTGAATCGCTCCCCACCGATCTTGCTGTTGCGCATGCGATGATCCTCGCCGAGCGCGCCGCGCGAGTTGAGGCGGAGGTACTTGCGGCAAGGGCGCAGGCTGCGGCGGTGAGTGCCGAGGCCGACGCCGCCAATGCGAGAGCGGATCTATCAAGCACGGAAGCGCTGATCAGCCACTACAGGCTCGAGATCGAGAAGCTGCGGCGCCAGCTTTATGGCACCCGTTCCGAACGCACGGCACGCCTGCTGGAGCAGATGGAGCTGCAGCTCGAGGAACTGGAAGCAACCGCCACCGAGGATGAACTGGCGGCCGAGCAGGCAGCGACGAGATCGTCGACCGTCCAGTCCTTCCGGCGCAAGCGGCCTTCCCGCAAGCCGTTCCCCGACCACCTGCCGCGCGAGCGCGTCGTGGTGGCAGCGCCGGCCTGCTGCCCCTGCTGCGGCTCGGACCGGCTGTCGAAGCTTGGCGAGGACATTACCGAGACGCTGGAGGTGGTTCCGCGGCAGTGGAAGGTGATCCAGACCGTGCGCGAGAAGTTCTCCTGCCGGGCCTGCGAGACGATCGCGCAGCCCCCGGCGCCGTTCCACGTGACGCCGCGCGGCTTCGCTGGGCCGAGCCTGCTGGCGATGATCCTGTTCGAGAAGTACGGCCAGCATCAGCCCTTGAACCGGCAGAGCGAGCGCTATGCCCGGGAAGGCATCGATCTGAGCCTATCGACGCTGGCCGACCTGGTTGGTGCCTGCACGAGCGTGCTGCAGCCGCTGCACGCCCTGATCGTGGCGCATGTGCTCGGTGCCGAGCGCCTGCACGGCGACGACACGGCCGTGCCGATCCTGGCGAAGGGCAAGACCATCAAGGGACACATCTGGACCTACGTCCGCGACGACCGTCCCTTTGGCGGCCGAGCCCCGCCGGCAGCGCTGTATTATGCCTCGCGCGACCGGCGGCACGAGCATCCCGTGCGGCATCTGACAGCCTTCAGCGGCATCCTGCAGGCGGATGCCTACAACGGCTACAATGAGTTGTACGATCCCTCGCGCGCGGAGGGGCCGATCACGTCGGCGCTGTGCTGGGCCCATGCCAGGCGGCAGTTCTTCGAGCTGGCGGACATCGCCGCCAATGCAAGGCGAGGCCAGAATGCGGGAGCGATCTCGCCGATCGCGCTGGAAGCAGTCAAACGCATTGATGCCCTGTTCGGGATCGAGCGCGGCATCAACGGCGTTGCCGCTGCCGAGCGGCTGAGCATCCGCAAGGAGCAAAGCGCGCCGCTGCTGCAGGCTCTGGAAGCCTGGTTGCGCGAGCAGCGGGGCCGCCTGTCGCGCTCGGCCTCGGTCGCCGAGCCGATCGACTATATGCTCAAGCGATGGGATCGGTTCGCTCACTTCATCAATGACGGCAGGATTTGCCTGACCAACAACGCTGCCGAACGAGCCCTGCGCGGCTTTGCCCTGGGCCGCAAGTCCTGGCTGTTCGCCGGCTCAGATCGTGGTGCCGAACGGGCCGCCGTCATGGCCACCTTGATCATGACGGCCAAGCTCAACGACATCGACCCGCAGGCCTGGCTTGCCGACGTGCTCGCCCGGATCAACGACCACTCTCTTCACAGGCTGGATGAGCTTCTGCCCTGGAACTGGCGTGACCGAAACAAGCGCGTCGATCACGCTGCCTGAGTGACCGCTACGCGGTCCTCACCGGATGCTTACAGTTCGGGCTAGGGTGACCAATCTAGTCTGGCCTGCACGCAGGCCAGCCAGCCGACGCGCGCCCACACTTCAGGCCGGAGACACTTCGGGACGTCGCACCGGGATGATGCACTGGCTAGATGCGCCTGGATTGGCCGATTTTCAGCCTCGCAAGAATCTGTTGGTACGTCTCGCGTGTCGTCAACCCGAGAATGAAACCCGCTTGACCTGATATCAACGAAAACAACAAACCACCGCCGCTGTCGAGCAGGCTTCGCTCCGACGATCAGGACCAGAAAAAGAATGCTCCGGCCCCCAGTATCGAAGCCGGCAGCACCGCCACAATATTGAAATTAAATCCGAGGTAAATGCCAACGCTGCAGGAACTCAGCAAACGCAATGTGACATGGCTCCAAATCACGACCTTCGCCGCTCAAATTTAATGTTGCACCGCGCTCCACGCTAGTTTATCTTCCCGGCAGTTAATGGTTAGTTAATTTTTCTCTCTTCGATTTAATGATCCGGTTGGTGGTGTATTTTGACGATTGAGTCGGATATTGGCCATGCGGCGGGACAACTTGAGAAGCCCTCACGCAGGCTCGTGGTACGTGTTTCCGGCGACGCGGTTCCTTATCTTTTGCCGATCGTCGACGCCCTTTCCATCCTATTGTCCAGCCTGGCGGGCGGATTTGGCTATCAACTATCGGTTGGCCATCCGGTGCCGAGCGCCCTGCCGTATTTCGCCGTAGGTGTCCTCGCCAGCTTCCTCCATATCCTGCGAACGGCCGGCAGGGGCTATTACGATTTTCCAGAGTGCGCAAAACCGCGTGTCGAGACCAGCGACATACTGTTCTCTTGGTCGACGACTGCGCTACTGCTTGTCTTGCTTGCGTTCCTTCTCAAGATTGCTCCCGACTACTCCCGCGGCTCATTTGTCCTATTCTGCTTGCTCGCGCCGATGGGCCTGCTTGGAGTTCGCAAGCTGACAAAGATCGTTCTTGTGGCAGCTGTTTCACGCAAGGCGATAGGGCGACGCCATACTGTGCTTGTAGGCGAGTTCGACGAAATGAACTCGTTGAAAGGGCAAGATTTGTTGGCCCTTCTTGGCACAGTCGAGATCAACAGCTTTACGCTGAGCCGCGAAACGAATCCATCGGAACGTGCATCGGCAGACGCTCGCATTATTAACTCGGTCGCCGATTTTGTACGGCGCTACAATTGCGGAGAGATCCTGCTTGCGTTGCCTTGGAGCGACACTAGCCGCATAGACTTCGTTCGCAGTCAAATCAAGGCGCTTCCCGCCGCGGCTCGATTGCTGCCGGACAAGAACGTTCGCTCGTTGACAAATTGTTCGTCGTCAGAGCGCCAGCGGGCATTGACGATTGAGATCCAGAGTGCACCGCTCAGCGAAGCCCAGTGTTTCGTCAAGCGAACCATCGATATCCTGATGGCCGCTGTGGCCGTGATATTCTTTTCGCCCGTCATGGCTCTCACTGCGATCGCGATCAAACTGGATAGCCCAGGTCCGGTGATTTTCCGGCAGCACCGGAAAGGATTCAATGGTAGGCAATTCGTCATATTTAAATTTCGGACGATGACTGTTCAAGAGAATGGGCCGACCGTTGCGCAGGCGACCCGCGACGATCCGCGAGTGACGGGCATTGGACGGCTGCTGCGATCGGCGAGCATCGATGAGCTGCCGCAATTGATGAACGTGTTGAAGGGCGACATGTCCCTCATTGGGCCGCGTCCTCACGCCTTGGCTCATGACAACCACTTCGAAAATATCCTGAGCGATTACGCCTTTCGCCATCATGTTAAGCCGGGAATTACCGGTTGGGCGCAATGCAATGGCGCGAGAGGCGCAACTCCATCGATCGAACATATCTCCGAGCGGGTGAGGCTTGATCTGTGGTATATTAACAACTGGACCCTTTGGCTTGACGTCCAGATTTTGATCAAAACGTTCTTTGAAGTCATGCGAAAGCGCAACGCTTACTGAGCATCGAGCGGCGCAGACGCTTGGGGCCGCTCGATGCTCGTGACCTGGACGCAACAGCTTCACTGAACACGGCGGTCGATACGCTCAACAATAGGTTCGCGCACCGCGGATCGCGCGCACCGTAGCCATCGATAATGTCAGCCAATATCGAGATCGCGGCCGAAACTCTCGCGTGGCTGCGGCCTTCCTACAAGGCAAGCGCTTTAAGGCCGTACGATTTTGAGCTTCGCCCGCCGGCTCTCGGGAGATTCTGGAAGTGGCAGTTCAAAGACGACACCGGCAACATTGTCCTCGCGCCAGATCGTTCTGCCGACATAGCCCGTTCGGAAGTTGTCCAGGCTAAGTTCCAACTTATCGGGCAGGAGCTCGGCTTCAAAAGTAAGCTCAATGCAAACACCAAGGCTGGTGAAATTGTGAATGATGCATTGGTGAATGGTCGCGTCGCGACCCAGGATCTTTGCTGGGTGGTAGGCCCTCGTGCGCTTCGATCGCCGGTCTTCGTTCTGCCGATCTTCCATACAACGGTCCGTTTGTTAGAGTACGTTCTCGCAATCAATATTCTCGATAAGCTCAAAATCGGCCCTTTTGTTAGCAATGCCATGATTGGAGCTTCGCTAACGAGATGGCGTTGTTTCGCTTTATCGTTGCGAATTTGCGACCGAAGCCGCTAAATCGTTACCTATTGAAAGGCTTGGACAATTTCGCGATCGCTACGAACCTGCTTCAATCCCGTTAATCTGCTCGCGCCACACCCCACCCCAACTGTGCGCCTCGGCATGCCGTACAGTCGCAATGGCCGCGAAATTAAACCCGATAAAAACATTCCGACCGATCCAGAAATATGGGGCCTCGATCCGAATTGCCCCTGCCCCTCGGCCTAAGGAACTCCATTCCTTAGGCGAGCAAGCATTTGTGAGGTTAAGCCGTCCCACGGGCGAACGCACGGCGTCTCGGCCTCCAAATCATTTACGTCAGCGCCAAATTATGGCAACATTTACTTAAATTTGTCGCAAATTGGCAGGCGAGGTGCGCATGACCACCATCGATTTGATCAATTGGACGGTTCGAGAAGCGCAACATTTGAACAGCGAGCGCCTCGACCCCGAGAATATGGATGACACTATTCCGTCGCTTGATGCGTTTTTGGCAATGATCGAAAGCGAGGCTGCGAAGGACGACGAGCAACTGCCCGCGCAGACTAATAATGGTGCCGCTACCCTTGAGAGCGAGGTCGGCGGAGCTTGGCGGGCTGGCGAAGCCCCCCCTCATGATCAGGCCATCGCCGCAATTGGAACGGCAGAAACCGCGTCGCCAGCTTCCGCACAGGTTGTAACGTCCACTCATGCGGAAGAGCGACCCGCCCGAGTCATCAGCTCTCCCACCAACATCTTGTTGACGAGCATACAGATCGCCGGAGCACGGTATGACGCCCCCGCCGGGCCGGCACCGAAATTACCGGACTTGCAACCCGTCACCCGGATGGCTCGGCCATCTTCTCCTGAAATTCAAAGCGGAATGCCGGAACCGGCGCTTCTAACGGCGATCAAACAGACGGATTACCGGACCGCACATGCTGATCGCGAAAGCGCCATAGCGCTCCGCTGGGCGCTGAGAGATATTCTGGGAAAGCGATTGAAGCTAACGCCGGTCAGTCATGATGATTTACAAACATTGATCGCATTCGGTTTGATCGAAATGCAGGGCGACTTACCCACACTCACGCAAGCGGGACTGGAGGTTATCGCGTGACATTGCCGCTTCAAGCCAGGCCCCGCCGGGCGGGGCCGAAATGTCCTTGTCGGCTGAGCGTGTAGTTGAACTCCCGCCCGGATCGCGGTCATTTCGACTTCGGTGTCGAGGGTGACGGATGGAGATCATAACAACGTCGTGTAAGCGAACTAAGTGTTAAGGTGATAATTAATCTTGGCACTATCGCGCATCCGCTGCGTTGAACGCGTAAGCGAACTTCATTTTCACTTGTCGAGTTCCCGGCTTAATTCGGGTTTGCTTCATGTCTTGGGATCGTCCATTTGATCAGCCCATTCTTTTGCCAAACCGCTCGTTGGCGCGAACACTCCACGACGCAGCGAAATTCATCATAACCCTCCCAAAGTTGCAGCGCGATCGTCCAGAATGGCGGTTCGCAATAATGATGCTTATTGATGCCGCCGAGGACCGCGGACCGATGCTGTTTGCACGCATGGGAATCCTGAGGGCGATGGAAAGTAAGCTCCCAATGCACGGCACCGAACCAACCCCGCGGCACATCGCGCGGCCGTCGTGGCGCTCTCGTTAGAACAAGGCCGCTGGGCCGAGCGGAGCTCTGGCGACGAGACAGCAGCGCTCGATCCGGGGGTCAACCGAGGGCGTGCAGAAATCTCCGTTCCTGCCTTGCGGCGCTAACTTGGAGTGTTACCCTCAACCATTCTTGTCCTTTCTGAAGGGTGGCCCTGATGTTGGTTCGCGCTTTGTTCTCCATCGTTGCTTTATCGCTCCTGATGGCATGTTCCGCTCAATCGACATACGCTGCCGAGGGGTTCGGTGAAGGCTTTTTGGGATCATTCCCTTTCTATCACGGTGATTACCCCTATTATGACGGCGACTACCCGCCTGCTCCTCTCATTGTGCCCTATGGGTATTACAGGTGCGTTGGCGGGTGCTGCCGCCGACCCGTATGGAGCGGTCGGCACTGGCATAACGTAACTACATGCCAACGAATCCTGTCGCGGGGCGCCGCACGCTAGATCTCGATGCGTGCACACCTTCCGGCGTCGTCGTCTCAACGCCGGTCAGCTTGCACAAAGCCAAAGAGCGGCCTTTGCAACAGCCTATCGGCGATTGGCGCGACCACGACGGGTCGGCTGATCGCACTCGGACGGGCTGCCATGGGCTCGCCGATGGATGTTCTCTTGTTCAGTTCAAATACGGAAAAGCTGCGTGGCTTCTTCCGCCAAAGATTTGGGCACCTCCGCGTTGTGTGTCACACCAACATCGAGGTCACTGTAGGAATAGCCCGACAGTCCATGGGAATGTCATGGAGAACAACGAGAACGAGATAAGGCGGTGAAAATATTCCCCGTTCCGTGGGCCACCGTGCGTGTCGTGTGCATGATCCTCCTTTCGGCTGGGGCGCCGACGTACGCGCAGGACGCGGTACCAGCTCAGACCGACGTCACGCAACCAAGCGTTGAGAAACCGTCTATCCCTCAGCAAAAGCCTGACGATGCCGCGCGCGGAAGCGACACCCGCGAGACGATGTGCTTGCTGATCGAGTCGGCGGCGAGAGCCTCAAACCTGCCGCTCGAATTCTTCGCCCGCGTGATCTGGCAGGAAAGCCGTTTTCAATCCGATGCGGTCGGGCCGATGACGCGAAACGGACAGCGAGCGCAGGGCATCGCGCAGTTCATGCCGGGCACCGCGAATGAGCGCGGGCTGCTCGACCCCTTCAGTCCCGTGCAGGCGCTGCCAAAGTCGGCCGAGTTCCTGAGTGAACTGCGCGACCAGTTCGGCAATCTCGGCCTGGCCGCAGCCGCCTATAACGCCGGACCAAAGCGGGTCCAGGAGTGGCTGGCCGGCTCCCGCTATTTGCCGCAGGAGACGCGCAACTACGTATTCGCGATCACAGCCTCGAGCGTCGATGACTGGGCCACCGCCGGTCGCAACGGCAAGATGCCCGAGCGCACACAGACCTCGAACTGCAGCGATCTGGTCACCTTGTTGACGCGGGCGCCCAATCCCTTCATCACTCAGCTTGAACGCCGCGTGACGTTCGCCGCCGCCAAGCGCTGGGGCGTGCAGGTTGCCGCAGGCTTCAACCGCGACAACGCGCTCGTGATGTATGCACGCGCACTGAAGGGTTTGAGCGCGGTCATCCGCTATCAAGACGACCCGAGCTTGCAGCCCTTGCTGTTCCGGAGTCCCGGTAGCAGTACGTTCTACCAGGTTCGGATCGGCACCGACGCCCACCGCGAAGCCGATCGTCTTTGCAGCGACATACGCCGCGCTGGCGGCGCCTGTCTTGTTAAGCGAAACATGAGCATCGCATCCGCCCCGGCGATCCGCATTGCGAAATAACTTCCCACGCAACCGATGTTAGCATTGGCGGCGGTCCGGCCCCGTCGATCGTGACGCCGGCTTTAAGACGGTGCTGGTCTACTGCGTCGGCGACCTTCATTCATGGCTAAGCCAGAGAAGCGCGACACCTCTACGAAATTCGCACGAAGCCTCAGGCATCGATCGTGACGTCGCTTCTGTCACCTGAGCACATTGTGGAACAATGCCCCGCCATTACTCTTGCGAGACCGCTGGTGCGGTCTGAACTGCGACCTGTATTTTGCCGCAGGTCGTCCGCACACGGCGCCCTGGTGAATTTGCCCGACGTTTCGGCTCGCGCTGGCGGCACTCTTGAGGTTCACTTTTCCGCATGGGGTGCCAAAGCCCCGGGCCCACCTTCCCAACCCCACCGGCCTCAGTCTTTCCCAGAGACTGGGGCCGGAACTTTTGAGATGTGGGACTGGAGGCCACGCGATGCTGGCACGTACCGTGCTGTTAGTCAGGCGCTGGGGAGGTTCAGGCCAGTCTGAAGCAGGGAGCCGCCAGGACAGCGTATTTCAAGCCCGGCGGCGTAGCTCTTGGGACTAGCGATACTGCTGGCGGGGCCGGCGCGATCGTGCGGGTGGCCACCCCGGCCGGCACAGTCTTCACGACGTCGAAGCTATACTGGATACGCATTGACTCGGCCGCGATATTCAGCTTGCCAAGGCCGCCGTGCTGAAGCTCGAAGCGCGAACAAAACTGTAAAATGACCTGCAAAACGGCCACCTCGTCGGGGGGTCCAATCTCTCAAGTCATTGAGAATGCTTGGTGGCGGATGCAGTCTCGCGAAACCAGTCTCCACTGCTGATTCCGCTCGATCTCGCCCACCATTCCGGGATGATGTCGCCCGGGGTGACGAGGCCTCTTCTGGCTCCGATACGGTCCCGCCTTTCGACTTTGCGAAGGGGGACCTGGATGCCGACGGAGAGGCTTGCGATGCGCCATGTGCGCGATGTGATCAGATTGAAGTCGGCCGGGATGCCGACCCGCGAGATTGCGCGGCGGGTGGGAACGGCCCCTTCGACGGTGCGGCTGACGATCCGCCGGTTCGAGGCATCGGGGCTGACCTGGCCGTTGCCCGACGACATCACCGACACTGAGCTGGAGGCCCGGCTGTTCGCCAGCGCGGGAGCCGGTCCCGGCACCCGGCGGGGCCATCGCCGGCAGGCCGAGCCGGACTGGGCTGCGGTGCATCGCGAACTCAAACGCAAGCACGTGACGCTGTCGATCGTGTGGGAGGAATACATCGCGGGCGAACCCGGCGGGTATGGGACTTTTCCATCTGGGCCGATCCTGACGGCGGCGTTACGCTGGCCGGCGATCGAGCTCTCGACGTCCTTTCTGCCGTGAAGGATGCTGCCGAATTCCTGCGCGGTCGGATCGGAAAATCACATCAATGAAATGGTCTAGCCTCGGCTACTGTGCTGCTGTCGCAGCCCTCGCTACGGTTCTGATCGCGCAGGGGTTCAGCGCATGGATAACCGTTCCGCTGGCTGGCTTCGGGGGCATCTGGACGTTCCTATGCACCCACGCATTGTGGCTCGTGGCAAGCCTTGATGTTGCAAGTTGGCGACTTCGCCAAGCCCCTTCACTTTCGGAAGATGATTGGACAGCGCCCCGCACCGCGAAGCGATGGCAGTGGCTATCTGATCCGCGGCTGGACGGTTTTGGTCGGCGTGGGGACGTTAATTTGCGTGTTGGCGTTCCCGATGCTCCTCTGGCTCCCCTTAATCGTCACGCTGCTGTCGCGCTGAATGTTCAGCCAGCGCCACCAGCGGATCGCGCCAGCGCCGGGCCGCGCCCTACCTTTTTTCTTGAAACTCATCACAGTTGCATGGCTGCCTTCCGATGGCGGCTAAGCGCCAACGCGCTCAATCAAATACAACTTTCAGATTGAGCGTTGCCCTAAATGGCACGCTCTTTTTGCCGACAAGCGCCGTTCCATCGACGATTGCCGCCTCATCGCTATAAGTGCCCGTGAAGCCGCACGTCACCTCACGTCCACCGAAAAGGAAACGGACGCCGATCGCATCGGCGTGTTGGCTCGTCGTCAATTCGCCGCGCCACTTCCCATTCTTGAACGTGTACGAGCCAGAGTAATAGAAGTTGCTGTCGCCGCCCAGGATGCGACCGGCGAGAAGAAGTATGACCCCGCTGGCATGGGCGCCCGATCCGTCTCCCATCGTGATCCGGATCGAATACAAGCCGTTCTGGACGTCAGACATCCCCATGCCCTCTCTTGCGATCGAAAATAACGCCGTCTGGCAATCCAGGCGATGGCTACCATCGTCGCAGCCGGCTCGACGTCGAGAACCCTTGCGTCACAAAGTTCCATGGGTGTGGGTCTTTACCCCGGGGGATCGCGGTAAAGCGCCCGGCCCCGACGCGCGGCCAACCGGCAAAGTTCCGCGATCGTTGAAAGCCCGACACGGAGGGCGAGTGCGACTGGGGTGATTTGGAGCCAGATCAAGCCGCCGATCTCTCGGAAGACAAATTCGATCCTTGGTCCCCAAGGCGGCGGGATGGCATCGCCGACAGCTTCAATGCCGCGCTGGAGAGATCGCTGCCCGCCGGTCAGCAATTCCGGTTTTTCGTAAAAGGCGACGACCATCAGAACCCACGCGAGGATGGCGGTAAACGTACGGAAGGAATGGACCTTCAGGTGGTATCGGAACCCAGGCCGGCCGTCGCGACGAAGTCCCACCATCAATCACCCAGCAACATTTGCTGACCCAGCAAACGAACGTTCCCGCACGAAGGGCAGTTCCAACTTGGCGCGTTGGCCGCACGCGCTTGGCTCGCGGGATACTCGAAAGTTAGGAACTTTCACTGCCTCTAAGCGTCGCTTTGACGCTCGCCGGCGACATACCGCCGAAGACAAGTGGCAGGCCGTCCATGGGTGGCTAATGAACGCGGGACGAATGGCTGATTAACGAAGGCGGGCTACAGGTCGTTACCGCTAATTTATAACGTTGCCGCGTCACCCCGACTATAGCGGCAGTTCCGCGGGCTCAACGGCTAAATGAAGGCGAGCGAAAGTCTCTGCCGAAGCGGCAAGGGCAGCCCTCATTTCGTCTGGCCGCTCGGGCAGCTCTTTAACAAAACGATCTCGCGCAGCCTCAGCAGCCCGTTCGAGCGAAGAGCCGTAGGTTGCTGCCACGGCCACTTCTTTTGATAGCCGAGTATATTCCGACCAAACAAGATAGAGCATCAGCGGCGGCCGACCACCCTCGGTGAGCATCTTGTGGCAGCGATCTCCCGAGCCCTCCAGCGACCACCATTGACGCGCGACAACCGCAACCTTTCTGAAGTTGCGCAACGTGCCAGTGCATTTCGAGGGATCGACACCGGCCGAGTATGCGCACTGGTTCAACCAATTTAGGCCAGCAACGATTGCGATCGTCAGATCAGCCGTCGGCACTTCTGTGAACTCAACAACCGTATCCTCATGCAGCTTTTGCCGCAGGAAGACATCGAACATTTCGGCTTGTCTCTCTGGGTGCGTAAGCAGAGCAAAGTCTCGCTGCGGAACCGCCATAATATAGCGCGCCGCTTCAATTCGCGTGTGCTCCCAAATCGAACGAACGTCGGCTTGGACGTCGCCCACCGATCGCTTGCAGGCTGGATAAACCAGTAGGCCCCGATCGACGTCGGCGTAATATCCCGGTACACGTTGGTCCAGCGCATGAAGAAGAGCGACAGGGTCAAACAGACTGCCTGTGGTATCCAAAGCGTTTGCTTCTCGCGCCGCCGGCGGGTCCGAACCAAACGGTTCCATGATGTTCGCCTCAAAATCGATGATAAGAAAGGAACGAGGATAGATCAGGCCGATCGATCCGTCACCATCAGTTGGTCGGCCCGAGCGCGCCTCGTTCGGTGGCGTTGAGAGACGGTCTTCGGGACGATGGCGTGCCCCGGCCCATGGCCGCTCCGCAAGTCTCCGCCGGGAACGATCGGATGGTCGCAGAGTTAACCTTAGTAGTTCGGTTGCGCTGAGATGCTGCACGCATGCGTAAATCTAATTGGACCCCCGTGATCCTGCCCGGCGGTCAAGATCTGACCGTCTACATGGTCGTCGATGATTTTGGTCGCAATGGCCCCGCATATCCTGAGACCAGTGCCGAACCATCCGATCGAGAGACAATCATTCAAGCCTTGCTGGAAGGTCGATACGTCAATCCGACCTGTGTCTTCGCCTTTTCGCCGGCGAAGGGCTGGTCTCAGGATGCCTCCGCGGACATCGCAGAAGAACTGCGCCGGCGGTGCGATTTGCAAAAGCGCGATCTGCCTCTGGCGACACGAAACTTCGTGGAAAGGCACGAGGGGCTGTATCCGCGCTTTGGCTAGCCCGCCATCCAATGGCGCCGGCTATCGGGGGACGCCTTCTATCGATTCCCAAATATGAGATAGTGAGCAGCCGCAATCACCAAATCGGGTCATCGATCTTCAAAGGCACAAGGCCGTCCGAAGCGTCGAACCAATATCTCTGGCCGGCCTGATCGGTTACGTGTACATCCCATCCCGCCCGCAAAAGAGCACGAGCTTTCTGCGCGGCCGCATGCGGGTCGAGCCGAAGGGTCTGCACAAAATCACTATCTCTTGAGGCGTGGATGGTGAAGGCCATGATGGTATCCTCGGCCCCTGCTGCACCAGCCATACACGCCTTCAGATTGATCGCAAGGAAATGTCGTTCCGCGGCGCAGCGAAACTCCGCGGCGGCGCTAGATGTCGTCCGAAAGAGCCGAGCTTTCGCAGTGTCTCTCAAACCCAAGCTTGTCATTCGGTTTGAAAAATAGACCCCGAGCTAATTGCCACCAGCGGTCGCGCGCGCGAACATAATTTGCGGCATCGCCAAGAACGAGTGGGTCTTGGATGTAGGAGATCGCGCCGCTCAGGTGTTGCTCGGCGTTTCCACACCCCGAGCCACTGTAGGACCGCTATTCGCCGACCCGCTAGGGATTGACGATTTGCACTTCGATGCCAGCTCCGGCTTCTGGGAAAGGCTCGCGCCGCTCCCGGTTTCATTTCGGTCTTAAAAGTAAGCGTTGCCGGGACGCCGCTGGATAAGGGCGCCGAACTTGACGCGCACGTTGCGATGCCGGCTGACGCCCGCCCAGTGCCGATCCAGCGCGGGCGAAAGCGATAATCGTGGAGCAGCGCACTGCACAACGAACAGTGAGACTTTCGGAAGAGCGCAGTTGATGTAAACTCGCCGCAAAATCAAAGAAGGTGGGAAACAGTATGCGGCGAACGATGCTGATCAATCCGTTCAACTTGCTTGCAGAAGTCCCTAGCCGGCAGGAGGGACTGACCGCGCGTTCAACGCCCGTCTGTTCGGCGTGCGGTTCGGACGATATCGTCTGTAACGCAACCATCCAATGGAGCAACGAAGCACAGGATTGGCAGCTTACCAGCACATTTGGGCAGCCCGCCCACTGCAATCGCTGCAGTGCTGACTGCGACATCGAATGGCTCTCGTTTAATTGACGCGACCACCTTCGACCGCGAGCATCGACGGTACATCGAACAATGTCCGGGTCGCGCTTTTCCGTGTCCCTGATCTGGCGGGCTTGGTAACTCTCGCTGCCGGAAATCCCAAGCGCCGCGAGCGTGGCAACCATTTTCTGCCCGAAATATGGTCGGACGACCTTGGTGTGTTCTGGCGCGTTGCCACTTCGCCCGTTCCTGCGCGGCGGCGTATTCGTCGGCCAACCGGCGGTTAGCGAGGGCTTCGATCTCGATGGTGTCGGCCCGCGCGGGAGGCCAGTGGTTACGAACGCGGTCATCGAAGTCATCTAAGGTAGTGATGCTTCGCTCCGAAGCGTCGTAGGACGAACTAGCGAATGTCTCGAAAACCGAAAAAGCTCGATCCACGGTTTTGGTCGGCACGCTCTACAGTTTCTGGAACGGTGTCACCGTCGCCGCCGTCACTAGCGGCGTGCTTTGCTTTCTCCTGATCGCTAAGCACTACTTCCCTCAGGTCCAACTGACCAAGGTCAACGACCTGACGTCGCGCGTCGACCGGCGTTGGCCGCCACAGCGGCAACTGCATCCATGCTTCATGCTCGATAGTTACTTCGCCGCCTAGGGCGGCGATCACAACATATCCGGGCGCCCCAAATCGCGGGAACACTGCAGCGCGGCCGTTGTAAGTGCGTACCGCGTCCAATTTATCCATTGGGGCTTCCGCCAAATCTTCGTAAACCGATGTTGATTACGCCGCGCGTGCCCAGGGATCGATCGCCGCCAACTGCCTCTCCAACATAGAGATCGTTCGTGTGAGATTGTCGCGACGCGATCTCAAATGCTCCGTTAGCGTCGAGCAGAAAGCGCCGACCTCATCGAGGTTTGAGGATAATTGCTCCTCTTCCGCGATATCAGAACTTATGAGTTGAACTCTCCAGTTGAGGTCTGCAAGTAGCGCCTGTAGCTGCACTGACCCGGTAATTTCAGAGTGGAACGCTTGGCTCATAACGGTTGCCTCAGGCTGAAACAGACCCGGTCCGGGTCGATGGGCTTGAGGGGCCATGCAAGAGCAGCGCCAAACGGCGATCGTTCCGATCGCAGCCGCTCCTCGGTTCCAGAATTAACCGCCAAGCGCAGTATCAAGCTTAATTAGCGACTTCAGTTGCATGTCGCGCTTCGACAACTACGGTTGCCTGCATCGGACAATTGTCCCCCTGTCTGGGTCCACCATGGCGAAGTCGTCGCGCCAACATACTCGGCGCGGCGGCTTCGTTGGCCAAATGGACGATGAAAAATGCGCAACATCTTGTCGAGGTCACTCGCGACAGTGACGTGGATCGCCCTCCTCTCGCTGG
>NZ_JYMU01000010.1:0-111459 GCF_000938235.1 Bradyrhizobium sp. LTSPM299 | reverse complement strand
ATGGGAGCCGTCGCCTAACAGATTGGCCGGCCGGCGGGTTCGCCCACCGGCCGACCCGGAAGCTGCAAGAGTAGATGGAGCAATCGGTCGATCAACGATGCGAGACAGTCCGTGGGACCCATTGGCCGTCAACAGGTCGCGGGGTTGTTTGGAGCTCGCGTCGCGCAACCCATCTTGACCAGCGATCAATGTGCGTCGCATCAACAGGCCGGACATATGGATGCAAGCGTTCCGATCTACTCACAAAGCTCTTGTGCCACGGGGGCCGTCCACATATGGGTCCCGGCCCCCGTGCGCAATTGCGCACTCGGCCGGGACGACATCATAATCCGCCCATCTTGCAGACCATCTTCCATTCCTCCGCCGTCACCGGCTGCACCGAGAGCCGCGAATATTTCACCAGCGCCATCTCGGCGAACTTCTTGTCGGCCTTGATCGCGGCCATTGTGACCGGCGTTTTCAAGGGCTTGTCGGCCTTGATGTCGACGCAGACGAATTTGCCGGTCTTGTCGGACGGGTCGGGATAGGCCTCCTTGACGATCTCGGCGATGCCGACGATCTCCTTGCCCTCGTTGGAATGATAGAAGAACGCCTTGTCGCCCTTCTTCATGTTGACGAGGTTCTGCCGCGCCGTGAAGTTGCGCACGCCGGTCCAGGCTTCGCCCTTCGCGCCCTTGGCGACCTGCTGGTCCCAGGACCAGACCGACGGTTCGGATTTCACCAGCCAGTAGTTCATCGCAACTTACCCTGTTCTTGCCATTCTTGAACGCCGATCGCGCCGCGATGTTATAGGCACGCAGATATCAGAGACAAGCGCGGGCATCGCCGCACATCGTTTGCGACGGCCTTATTGCTTCAGATACCTGTCGAAGAATTTGGCGATGTCGGTGAAGGCTTCCCTGGTCTCGGGCGCATCGACGTTGAACTGGTACTGGGCGTGCGACATCCCCTCATAGACGTTGAGGTCGGCGATGACACCGGCGCGGCGCAATTTGCGATGGGTGCGAACCGTGTTGCTGAGGAACAGGTCGCGCGTACCCGAGGTCAGGATCGTCGGCGGGAAGCCCTTGAAGTCGCCGTAGATCGGCGAGATGTAGGGATCCTTCAGGCTCGTCCCGTTGGCGTAAAGCTTCGCCGCGCGGCCGAGCCAGCCGTCCCAGGTCACCAGCACATTGTCGACCCACTCATTGCTGGCATAGCTGTCGCCGATCTTGTCGATATCCGACCACGGCGTGCCCGGCGCGATGGCGGCCGGCAGCGGCAGCTTTTCATCCCTCGCCCGCAACACCATCGCGAGCGTCATCGCGCCGCCGGTCGACGTGCCGAAAATAGCGACACGATGGTGTTCGTGCGATTTCAGGACGGCCTTGTAAACCGCCATCGCGTCGTCCATCGCCGCCGGGTAGGGGAAGTCCGGCGGCATCCGGTAGTCGACCGAGATGACCTTGAAGCCGCCGAAGCCCGCCATCATGATGGCTTCTGGCAACGCCGCCTCGCCGGGTCCGAACACGTAACCGCCGCCATGAACGTGAATCAGCAGGCGCCGCCGGTTCTCGAGCTCGATCTTGTTCGGCGTGACGATGAAGCAGTGCACGCCGGCGATCTTCGTCTCCTCGACCTTGACGCCGAGCTTCGCCTTCATCGCCGGGATACCCGCGATTGCAAGCTTGGCGCGGCGATCGATCAGTTCCTTCCATTCCGCCGGGGTCTTCGGGTCCGCATTGAAATGCGGCGGATACGGCGCGCCGATCACGGCCTGCATCTCGGGGGAGACATCATTGGCGGGATTGCCGATCGATTTGAGCGGGGCGACCCGCTTGCCATTGTCGGCGTTGGCCGCCGCCTCGCTCTTGGCGAGTTCGTCGTATGGGACGGCTGTTTGCGCGCGGGCGGTGGCAGTTGAGGCGGCGACGGCCAATAGAATGCCGATCGAAACGATGGCGTGATGCGGTTGACGCATGCGTTATCCCCAAGGATCCGTTTCTTGAAAGGATCCGTTTCTTGATTGTTCGACCGGGACCCGGCGGTTCGCCGCTACGCTATTACAGCGCGCACAGGCCGTGAAGGGCCACACGCAGCGGCCATGACGCTCACTCTGCTTTGAACGGGCGCGTCAGCAGCCCCTCGATCGCGGCATCGATCGTGAGTTTGTGCGCAAGGATCGCCGCGACCGCGTGTGACACCGGCATCTCGACCTTGAGCGACGTGGCGAGCTCGACCAGAACCGGCGCGGTGGACGCGCCTTCGGCGAGCTTGCCGAGCGGCGCCGCTTCGCCGCGGCCGAGTGCGATGCCGAGTGCGAAATTGCGTGATTGCGCGGTGGAGCAGCTCAGCAGGAGGTCGCCCAATCCCGACAGGCCGGCGAGGGTCTCCGGTCGCGCGCCGCAGGCGCGGCCGAAGCGCGCGAGCTCGCTGAAGCCGCGCGTGGTTAGTGCTGCGAGCGCGGAGGCGCCGAGGTCGCGGCCGACCACGATACCGGCCGCGATCGCCAGCACATTCTTCGCCGCGCCGCCGATCTCGACGCCGCGTACGTCTGACGTGTGATAGGGACGGAAGGTCGCTGATCCCAGCGCCTGCACCAGGCGGCTCGCGGCCGCCTCGTCCCTTGCGGCCAATGTCACCGCGGTCGGAAGTCCGCGCGCGACGTCATCGGCAAAGCTCGGTCCCGACAGGATGGCGGGCACCGCCTGCGGTGCGGCTTCCGCGATCACCTCGGTCATGAACTTGTGCGTGCCGTGCTCGATGCCCTTGGCGCAGGCGATCACGGGCGTGCCGCGTTTGACATGCGGAGCAAGACGGCTGACGGCCGCGCGCAGATGCTGCGCCGGGGTAACGGCGAGGATGAGGTCCGCGCGTGCCGCGGCGGCAATATCAGATGTCACGTCGATGGCGGGATCGAGCCGGACGCCGGCGAGCTTTGGATTGATGCGCGTCGCCTGGATCTGCGCAGCGTGCGCTGGATCACGGGCGTACAGCGTAACCTTCCGTCCGGCGCGCGCCGCGACATCGGCCAGTGCCGTGCCCCATGCACCGGCTCCGATGACGCTGACAGACGTATACGCGGGCATCGCAACCCCTCGAATCAGTAAGCCGCGCGACTGTTGCCATACCCTGCCGGCGGCATCGCGTTGGCGTCGAGCAGCCAGCGGGCGCGCGGCGGCGCGTCCATCGTGTCGGTCAGTCCGAGCGCCATCCGTTCGGCGCCGGCCCATGCGATCATCGCGCCGTTGTCGGTGCAGAGCGCCGGCGGCGGGATGATCAGCGTGGTCTGCGCCCTGGCCGCGACATCCTGCAGCGCGCTGCGGATCGCATGGTTGGCGGCGACGCCGCCGGCCGCGACCAGCGCGCGCGGCGTGCCGAACTGCTCGTGGAACAGTTTGAGGCCGACGTTCAACCTGTCAGCGGTCGATTCCAGCACCGCGGCCTGGAAGCTGGCGCAGAGATCACTGATGTCCTGCGGCTCCAATGGCGTCAGCCGGCTCGCTTCGTTGCGCACCGCGGTCTTCAATCCCGACAGCGAGAAATTGGCGTCGGGACGGCCGAGCATCGGGCGCGGAAAGGCAAAGCGCTTGGGATCGCCGCCCTCGGCCGCACGCTCGACCTGCGGCCCGCCGGGATAGGGCAGCGACAGCATTTTTGCGACCTTGTCGAAGGCTTCGCCCATCGCGTCATCGACCGTGGTGCCAAGGCGCACATATTGTCCGACGCCGACCACCGCTACAATCTGGGTGTGGCCGCCCGAGGCCAGGAACAGGCAATAGGGGAACGCCAGCGCGCATGTGAGCCGCGGTGTCAGCGCGTGCGCCTCGAGATGGTTCACCGCGATCAGCGGCGTGTCATGCACCATCGCGATCGCCTTCGCGGTGGTCAGGCCGACAATCACGCCACCGATCAGGCCGGGACCCGCGGCGGCCGCGACTGCGGACAACTGCGCGTAGCCGACACCGGCTTCCTTCATCGCTGTGGCGACGATGCCGTCGAGCAGGTCGACATGGGCCCGCGCCGCGATCTCCGGAACCACGCCGCCGAAGCGGGCGTGTTCCTCGGTCTGCGAGCGCACGATATTGGAGAGAATTTTGCCCGAGCCATCGCTCTGCCGCTCGACCACGGCAGCCGCGGTTTCGTCGCAGGTGGTTTCGATTCCCAATACCAGCATCGGTGGTTCGTTATCCAATTTCGGCCCTTGCGCGATCATCACTAAAATGGCTCTTCCGGGGTAGCATTGCGAGGTCTCAAAGTGCAATCGGAAGCCAATCGGAAGCTATGACCCATTTCCAGCGGTGGAAGTCCTGAGCCGTGGCGGTCCTTGTCACACGCCCGTCTCCCGACAATGCGGCGACGCTGGAAAATCTGCGTGCACGGGGTTTTGACGCCCTGCTGGCGCCGATGCTGCGCTTCGAGCCGTTGCCGTTCCATGACGATCACGACGCCAAATATGACGCTATCATTTTGACCAGCGCCAACGCCCTGCGCGCGGTCGATCTCGCCGGCAGCCGGCTGCTGCGCCTGCCACTGTTCGCGGTCGGGGCCCACACCGCCGATGCCGCGCAGGCCGCCGGCTTCGGCAAGGTGATCACGGCCAAGGGCGATGCCAATGCGCTGCGCGATCTCGTGCTGGCGCGCGCCAAGGCCGGCAAGCTGAAGAAATCAGCCACGCTGCTCTATCTCGCCGGCGCCGACCTGTCGCGCGATCTCGCGGGCGAACTCGGCGACGCCGGATTGACCGTCGTCAGCCACACCACCTACCGGATGGCGCCGGTCGCAAGCTTCCCGCGGGAGGTCTCGGATGCGTTCATGGCGAACGGGATCACGGCGGTGCTGCATTATTCCCGCCGCAGCGCGCAGGCCTTCCTCGACGCTGTCAGGGCCGATGGCCTCGAGATTTCCGCCTTGGCGCTGCCGCAATGCTGCATATCAGCCTCAGTGGCCTCTGTTCTGCACGATGCCGGCGCGATCAAGGTGACGGTGGCGGCCTCAGCGGACGAGAATGCCCTGCTGGACACACTCGGCCGTGCCTTGCCCTCCTGACCTCCAATGATTCTTTCGTTTGAACATGCACTTCGCTCGCAATGACGGGTGGAATTCGGTTTCCTTTGGTGTCGTCACCCGCGCATGCGGGTGATCCAGTATTCCAGAGGCGCCAGTGCTTGTGCCGAGAGGCCGCGGCGTACTGGGTCGCCCGGTCCATGTGCGCAATTGCGCACAGGCCGGGCGATGACAGTTGTAAATGGGGACCATGGCCCGATTTTTTGGATCGTGCTCTAAGAACCGTCGCCGATTCTGTTAGAGTAGGCCGCTGATCGAGTTGAGGACCCCCCGCGATGGCTGAAGACAGGCCCGAGGATAGCGACCCTTCGCCGGATTCCGCCCGGCCCAGGCGTGCGCCGCCGACCATCGATCTCGAGGCGACCGCTGTGTCGAGCGAGCCGCCGCCGGCCACCACCGAGGCGGCTTCGCCTGAAGCCGCGGCCGAGCCGGAGCCCGAACCCAAATCTGAGCCAGAATCCGCGGCTGGGCCCGAGGCTGCGCAGGGATCCGGACGAGCGTCGGAACATGTGCCCGAACCGCCGCGGCCGGTCTCGCCCTGGGTGGTCGCGCCGATCTCAGGCGCGGTCGCCGCGGCGCTGGTGATCGGGGTCGGCTGGCTGCTCGGTTGGCCTCAGGTCGCGCCTGCCCCCGCGCCACAGCCCAACGCCGCCGCGATCGACGGTCTCACCTCGCGGGTCGCCGGCCTCGAATCGAAAGTCAGCAAGCCACCCGCTGCGGCGGCCGATCCTGCCGCGTCGGCGCGGCTGGAGGGGCTGGATAAATCGATCGCGGCGTTGCGCAGCGATCTCTCCGCCACGCGCGCGCAATCCGACAAGCTCGCAGCCGCCGTCAATGATGTGAAGGCCGCGCCCCGCACTGGCGGGGCTGCGCCCGACCTGTCCGGAATCACGGCGCGCATTGACGCGATCGAAGGCGCGATGAAGACGCAGAGCACCGAGATCGCCAAACAAGACACCAAGCTCGCCGACACCAAGCCGGCCGATGATACGCCGTTGCGCCGCGTCGTCGCGGCCACGCTGCTCGACGCCGCGGTCCGCCATGGCGATCCCTTCGCCTCCGCGCTTGCCGCGGCGAAAGCGCTCTCCGACGATCCCGCGGCGCTGAAGCCGCTCGAGGCTTTTGCGACCACTGGCTTGCCTGATACGAACAGGCTCTGCCGCGAGCTGATCGAGATCGTGCCGCAGCTCGTGCCGCCGGAAACGGCAACGGCCAGCGGTGCAGGATTGGTCGATCGTCTGCAGGCCAGCGCCTCCAAGCTGATCCGCATCGAGCGGACCGATGCCACCGGCACCGATCGCGGCAGCATCGTCGCGCGCGTGACATCGGCCGCCGTGCATAATGACCTCGCGCTGACCGAGCGCGAATTGAAGTCGCTGCCACCGGCCGATCGCACCGCGGCGCAGCCGTGGATCGACAGGGTGGACGCGCGCAGTGCGGCGCTCGCCGCCTCGCGAAAATTCGCCGACAATGCCATGGCGGCGCTCGCCTCGGTTAATCAGTAGGTCATTGCAATAGGTCTTTGATGATCCGGATCGTTCTGTTCCTGTTGTTGATTGCGCTTGCTGCGGCCGGCGGGACCTGGGTGGTCGATCAGCCCGGCGACCTCGTGATGTCATGGGGCGGCTTGCACCTGTCGTCCAAGCAGCCGGTGATCCTGCTCGGCATCATCATCGTCGTCGCGATGATTGCCGGCGCGATCCTGCGCATGATTTGGAATGTGCCGGGGCACGTCCGTCGCGGCAGGCGCGAGCGCCGTCACGCTCGCGGCCGCCATGCCATCACGCAAGGCCTGCTCGCGATCGGTCATGGCGATTCCACGACCGCCCGCGCCCACGCCGAAATGGCGCGGCGCCACGCCGGCAACGATCCGCTCGCCTTGTTGCTGCACGCGCAATCGGCGCAGCTCGATGGCGACCGTGCCGCCGCGCAGCGCGCCTTCCGCGCGATGGCCGAGCGCCCGGACACGCGGCTGTTGGGCCTGCGCGGCCTCTTCATCGAGGCGCAGCGCGCCGACGATCCGGTCTCGGCCGTGATGATCGCGGAAGAAGCGTTGAAGGTCTCGCCGTCGTCGTCATGGGCTTCGCACGCCGTGCTCGGCTTCTGCTGCGCCAAGGGCGATTGGGCCGGCGCGCTGTCGATCCTCGACAACAACCAGAGCTCAGGCTTGATCGACAAGGCGACCTACCGGCGGCAACGCGGCGTGCTGCTGACGGCGCGGGCGCTGGAACTGGAGGCTCTCGATCGCGATTTCTCGCGCGAAAGTGCGAAGGAGGCGGTCAAGCTGGCGCCGACGCTGATTCCGGCGGCGGTGCTGGCAGCCAAGTTCGAGAGCGAGGCGCATCAGGTGCGCCGCGCGATGCGCCTCGTCGAGACGGCGTGGCTGGCGCAGCCGCATCCTGATTTGGCCGACGCCTACGCCCATGTGCGGCTCGGCGATTCCGCGCGCCAGCGCCTGGTGCGGGTCGAGACACTCGCGGCCAAGACATCCGGCCATATCGAAGGCGCGCTGGCGATCGCCCGCGCCGCGATCGACGCGTCGGAATTTGCCAAGGCGCGCACGGCGCTGGAGCCGTTCATCGGCGCGCCGACGCAGCGCGTCGCGCTGCTGATGGCGGATCTCGAGCGCACCGAGCATGGCGACAGCGGCCGGGCGCGGGCCTGGACGATGCGCGCCGTGCGCGCGCTGCACGATCCGGTCTGGACCGCGGACGGCTATGTCTCGGACCGCTGGCGCCCGGTCTCCCCGGTCAGCGGCCGGCTCGATGCCTTCCAGTGGCAGACCCCGGTCGCGGCGCTACCGTCCGACAAGGGCAGCACGATCGAGCCCTCGCCCTTCGAGGAGGCGATGCTGGCCCCGCGCCGGGTTGAGCCGCCCAGGGAGGCGTCCACGGAACCGCTCAGGGAACTGGTCAGCGAGCCGCCAGTGGCAGCCCCGGTTGAGCCCATCGAGGTCAAGCCGATCGAGCCGGAGCCCCCAGCCGCCCAGGACAACGCCCCGGTGCCAGCAGCAGAAACCGAACCAGCCCCGGCCGTATCAGCCCCACCCCCCGAATCGGCGCCCCCGGCACCTGCCCCCTTGTTCCGCTCCCGCACCGACCTGCCCAAGGCCGCCCCGACCCCGATTCCCGCCGTCATCCCCATCATCCGCGCCCCCGACGACCCCGGGATCGACGAGGACGGGCCGGTCGACGAATTCGCGGAACAAATCGGCCCGCCCAAGGCCCAGATGGGCGGCTGGAAGGGATTTTTGTCACGTTTCGGGAGTTAATCAGGGCCCACACCGGCCTGGCTTTTTCTTGCCAATCGGGGCCATGCCCGATATCAGGTGGCACGCGTTTGAGACTATCAAACGCCGCTGCGTTTGGTCCGCCGCAATAGCTCAGTTGGTAGAGCACGTCATTCGTAATGACGGGGTCACAGGTTCGAGTCCTGTTTGCGGCACCATTCTTCGAAGCATCGACTCCGGGTTTCCCTATCGTATGCGAGTGGCAGGCGTGTGCTTGCATGACACGCCTAACATCTCCCTCGCAGCACACCGGCGCTGGTCGCGGCGCAAGGAACCAGTCGACCCATGTCATTCACCGCGAACGTAATCCGCGTCCTGATCGCTTCGCCCTCTGATCTCGTTGAAGAGCGCAAGGTTGCTATTACAACTGTCTATGAATGGAATGCTCAGCATGCGGAGGCAGAATCGGTCGTGCTGCTGCCTGTTGCGTGGGAAACACATGCAACACCCCGCTCAGGTGTTCGGACGAGCTTGGATTGCCCACCAAGGCCGTTGCAGCATACAATCGCGCTGCCGCAATAGATGAATCTCTCGCCATGAGCAACCTAGGAACCAAGCTGCTGAACTCTGGTTTCTTCGAGCTAGCGCAAGAACAATGCGGCAAAGCACTTAAGAATCCGAAGCCGCATCCCAATGTTGGCACGCTCGTTACCTCGCTTGCTTCAGTTGAGGAAGACGAGCGCTTGCGTCGGAAAGACATTCTGGACGGCGTGGAAGGGCAGTCGTCGCTCCTTCAGCAACTAGGACGAGCTGCTGCGCTTGCGACACCCGAAGCGATTGCAGAGAATTGGCAAGGGCCGGATTGCGCGCTCAAGTGTGTGCGTGGAAATGACCGAGTTAGTTTCAGAGGCAGCTACGAGCGCGAAGATGATCTGCTTTTGGGTGTTCGATCGGTGCTCTGAGTTCAGCGTCCCCCGCCAGACCCACAGCCAAACGGAAACATTCTGTTATCTATTCGGGCCACATTAGAGGACTCGCGGTAATTGGCGAGGCAAAATACGACCACGAAGGAGCTTCGCTGGTCGGCTCTGCTGGAGAGCAAAGGGCATTTATGATCCTTAGTGAAGACGGAAACGAAATATCCGTCTTCGAGAGGGTCGATTTGAAAGAACCTACGGTCAAAATACTCAAACGTATAAGTGGCCAGGATTGAACTCGCGTTTGCTACAAGTTCAAAGGTAGGCGTCGTGATGCAGCTCACATCTTGGTCCAAAGAAAGAGCAGGCCGCGGCGCATCGACCGTCAGACCTCGCGGTGACACTGCCCGCCGTTAATCGGCAGTCCTTCCATGGCAGCGCCACCTTTCTTCACTCTAAGGTCAGCAAAGCCAGGAGGCACCCCGGCCTCCGTCGCGGGTCTCGACGAGAATAGCCAAGGCGAAGAGCGATACTGGACGATGATTTCGCGGACGAAGGCTGTAGACTCGCCTCGCGCCGCAAAGTGTCCTGCAAGGAGCATCCAATTCCCACCCTCATACTGACCCTGCCCAGTCTGCTGGTCATCACCCGCTTCGTCTGGCCGCTGGCACTCCCGACGCCGATCAAGATCATCCTGGCTGCCGCCATGCTCGGAGTTTCGCAGTATCATTATTGGAGCCGGCTCTCTTCGGGATCGGTGTTCGCGCCCGAGTTTCCGCGCGCGATCGTCATTCTCTTCAATTGGGCGTTCGGGACGATCCTGTTTCTGGCGCTGTTGCAGGTGTTGCTCGACGTCATCACGCTGCCCGCAATGCTGGTGTACGGGGTGACCGTATCAGATACCATCAGGTACACGATGGCCGCCATCGCGGCTTTGACGGCTGCGATCGGCGTGCGCCAGGCGACGAGAGTGCCGCCGCTCCGCGACATCGAGTTCGGCATCGTCGGGCTGCCGTCCCAGTTCGATGGCTACACGATGTTGCAGCTAACCGATCTCCACATCAGCCGCCTTTTTCCGACGGCCTGGGCCCGCGCCGTCGTCGATCGGGCAAACGGCCTCGGCGCGAACCTGATCCTGATCACGGGCGATCTGATTGACGGCGACCTTGCGTCGCGTAGCAAAGACGTCGAGCCGCTGCGGGATCTGCGTGCAGTTGATGGCGTCTACGTGATCCCCGGAAATCACGAATATTTCTTCGATTACCGCGCCTGGATGGCGCATTACGCCGATATGGGCATGCACGTGCTCTCGAATGAACACGTCGTTCTCAATCGCGACGGCGGCAAATTGGTCATCGCTGGCGTCACCGACAAGTCGGCACCCAGAACCGGCAACCCCGGTCCGGACCTTGCCGCCGCTATCGGCAATGCGCCGAATGGCGTGCCCGTCATCCTGCTCGACCACCAGCCGTTGAACGCGCGGAACGCAGCCGCGCATGGCGTCGCGCTGCAACTGTCGGGACATACGCACGGCGGAATGATCGTTGGACTCGACCGCTTGGCCGCGCGCGCCAACAACGGCTTCGTTTCGGGGAGGTACCAGGTCGACGGGATGACGCTCTACGTCAACAACGGCACCGGTCTGTGGCCCGGCTTCGCGCTGCGGCTCGGCCGCCCGTCGGAGCTGACGCGGATCACACTGCGTCGGGCGACGTGAGGCACCTCACACCTCGATCGCCGCCGCTGGCCTAATCTCCCCGTCACCAACGGGAGACGCGACGATGCGCAAACTCATCCTGATCACGGCGATGGTTTTGGCTTCTGCTTCCGCGCAGGCCGGCGATCGAAGCTTGACGTTGGGCCGGGGAGAGAGCTTACCGGCTGCCGCGTCCAATACGGTCAACGCATCGGGCAAGGTTGCCGACGTGCCGGTGACGCCGGCGGTCGAGGCGCCGAAGCCGCCCGAGGTTCCGAAATATGTCGAGCGGCCGGCTGCTGCCGCGCCGGCGCCAGCGCCGCAGCCACAAGCGCAGCCGGCGGTGCAGCAGGCCACTATTCAACCGGCATCAACGCCGGCTTGGAAGCCCGTGGAGCAGAAGCAGGCCACCGCGCACAAGTCGAGCAATCGTCGTTACGCGCGGCACTGGACTGCGGGCCGCATCATCGGCGAACTGCATCGCTACGGGATTTATTGGTAACGCCGAAAGGGACTGTGCTCTCTCTCTCCCGCGTGCGGGAGGGTGAGGGGCGCTTGCGCGATTTCGGAATAATGGAATGATGCCGCTGAGTTGCCCGACATGTCAAGGTGTCGTGTCGAGCGCCGGCAGCCGCCGGCTACTTTGCATGGGGTTGTTTTCGATATTTTGGCAGTGTGCCAAAACGTGGATGGCCGGGACGAGCCCGGCCATGACGACGTTTCGAAACGTGACCTCGCGTAGAAGCCTACTCCGCGACCGTCTGGATGACGCTGCTCACCGGGCGGGCCGATGCGGTCGGGACCTTCACGGTATTCTGCATCATCGCGTCGTAGTCGGGCAGTGTCTCGACCTGGGTCTTGGCCTTCATCCAGACCACTTTGTAGCCGCCCGCCTTCAGCTGGCGCAGCAGCGTCGGCAGCGCCTGGGCGGTGTGCCTCTGCAGATCGTGCATCAGGATAATGCCTTTGTGCTCCTTGTCGAGCCCGGTCATCACGTTCTTGATCACCTCGTCCGAACTCTTCGACTTGAAGTCGTTAGAGTCGACGTCGACCGAGAATCGCGCGATGTTGCGGCTCTCGAGATAGGCGAGAGTCGCAGGGGTGTGCGCCAGCGCCGGGAAGCGGAAGAACGGGGCGGGATTGGCGCCGAGCGCGAGCTTGACGGCGCTAAAGCCTTTCTCGATCTCGTCCTTGGCCTGCTGCTCGGTCATCTTCTTGCTGGCGAGATGGGCGTGCGACCAGGTGTGGGAGCCGATGGTGTGGCCGGCAGCTGCGACCTGGCGAAGAATGTCCGGATGGTAGGTGGTGTGCAGGCCGATCGGGAAGAACACCGCCTTGGTGCACTCGTCCGCCAGCGCCTTCAGCACGGCGGGTGTGGTCGGCCACGGACCGTCGTCGAAGGTCAGCACGATCTCGTGGTCGGTCAGGAAGTCGAACTGCTTGTATTGCAGGAAGCCGAAGCCCGGGCCGCCTGTCGCGTCGACCACTACGGTGCGGCTGATGCCGAGCGCGTCGGGATTGGCGCATTTGGCTGCGGCCGCGACCGGTGCGGGCATTGGCGCGGGAGCCGGGGCCGGCGCAGCCGCTGTCGTGGCGTCGGCGCGCTTGCCCAGCGCGGCGGTCACGTTGACATCGTCCTTGGCAGCCGCCGATGGCGCCGGAAGCGGATCGGCCGCGCGGGCGGCCATGGTTTGGGGAGGAGCGGCATCGGCGCGCGGGGAGGAGGTCCAGAACCACACTCCGGCGATCACCACCGCCATGACAACACTGGCCAGCATCAGGCCCAACGGATTACGCATCGCTACACACTTCCTGGGAACTCGGGTACGCCACAGCCGCAACGTCTGATTAGTGCCAACAAGGTCTTAACGCGGTCCCAACACGGCGGCGGGAGCGCAAGAAAAAGAGCGGCTTACGCTTGCGTGATGACCGTCACAGTCAGGCGGCGCGCGAAGGCGCAATGATCGGCCCATCGAACAACGGGCCCGCTTCTGCGGTGCCAATGGGAGCCGATCATGACCAGCCAAGTTCTCCAGAATTGCGCGCGCAAGGCCGGTGCCGCAGTGGCCTTTGCAGTCGCCTTCTCCGCGCTGTCCCCGACTGCGAGCTTTGCTTTCAGCGCCGAAGCGCAGCAGATGTGCACCGGCGACGCGTTCCGGCTGTGCAGTTCGGAGATCCCGAACATCCCGAAGATCACCGCCTGCATGGTCAAGCATCGCTCCGATCTCAGCAGCGGCTGCCGCGTCGTGCTCGACCGCGATCTGGCCGGCCAATCGCGCAAGGTCGCTGCCGAGTAATTTCGGCGCTGCATCCCGGGCCATGCCTGCGGCGACAAGACGCAGGCCGTCCGGGACGATCGGACCGGGCAGGAACCTGCCGCCGTTCCGGCCGTTTCAAGCTTCTTCGGTGTGCTGAAAGGCTGTAAAGCACGCCGTCACATTCATTAGAGGCTTTGAAATGACCCGATTTCTGCTCGCCGTCGTTCCGTTGGTTTTGCTGGCGTCGTCCGCGTCGGCGCAGCAGGGCCGCGATGCCTGCTCCCGCGATGCCTCGCGTTTCTGCCGTCCCCATCTCGGTGAAGGCGACCAGGCCGTGCTGGCCTGCCTGAAGGAACATCGTGCCCGCCTCGGCAAGGCTTGCCAGCAGACGTTGAGCGATAACGGGCAGTAGGCTCCGTCATTCCGGGGCTCGCGCCAAGAGGCGCGCCCCGGAATGACGGCGGGGCTACGTACTGCTTCCCGCCGCGGTCGCGACCACAGGCAAGACCTCGTGGGCGGCGCGGTCCGGGGTCTCGTCCTTCCAGCGCACCGATCCGAACGGACGCTCCAGCATGCGGTGTACTCGCACCGGATCGGGACCGATATGGAAGTCGATCGCCTTCTGGTGCAGTTCGCGCTCGGACTGGGTCGGCCGGTTGCGCTGGCGCAGATAATCGAGCCAGGTCGGGCAGTGATAGCGTTCGATCCACAATTCAGGGTCGGCAATGTCGCGCGCGATCGACCAGCCATAGGCACCGTTGCGCTGGCGGCTGAGCTGCACCTCCTGCATTACATTGTGGAAGGCGCGGGCATTGTCCTGCGCCACGCGGTATTCGATCTCGACCACCAGCGGCCCGCTGCGCCCGGTCAGTTGCAACCGCACCTCGGGATCGGCGAGCGTCTCGGCTGCCGCTTCGTTGCGCGCGCCGATCGGCGGCATCCGCAGCCAGATGCCGAGTATGGGTGACAGCAGCATCAGGCCGGCGGAGATCAGAAGCGCGGTCTCGACACCGGCGATTTCGGTGATATGGCCCCAGATCCAGCTTCCGATCGCGATGCCACCGGCGATCGCGGCCTGGAAGGCTGCGAGCGAACGGCCGGCCACCCAGCGCGGCGCCGAGAGCTGCACGCCGATATTGAACAGCGCCACGGCCAGCATCCACACCGCGCCGGCGACCACCAGTGCAGCCGCCGTGATCACCGGCTCCCTGCTGACCGCAACGGCTGCGATCGCGCAGCCCATCGACAGCGCGCAGGCGCGCACTGCCGCCTCGCCGCTCATGCGGGCGCGCACCTCGCTGATGTTGAGGGCGCCGATCACGGCGCCCATGCCGAAGGCGCCGAGCATGATGCCGTAGGTCTGCGCGCCGCCATGCAGGAGATCGCGTGCCACCAGCGGCATCAGCGCCGATACCGAGCCGCCGATGATGCCGGTGACCATGGTGCGGGTCAGCACGATCTTGATCGACGGCGAATTGGTGATGTAGCGCACGCCCGACACGATCGCGCGGTTCAGCCGCTCGCGCGGCAGCCGCGACGGCTCGCTGACCCGATTCCACAGGAACAGCACCACCAGCAGCGGCAGATACAGCACGGTGTTGGCGCCGAACGCCGCGACCGCGCCGGCGGAGGCGACCACAATGCCGCCGATCGCGGGCCCAAAACTGCGCGCGATGTTGTAGCTGATGCCGTTGAGCGCGACCGCGGCCGGCAGCGTCTCGGTCGGCACCTGCTCGCTGACCGAGGATTGCCAGGCCGGGCCGAACAGCGCCATGCCGCTGCCGACCACGAAGCACAGCGCGAGCAGGATGTTCGGCGTCACCAGATTGAGCCACGCCAGCACCGTCAGCGTGGTGGCGCCGGAGAGCGCGATCGCTAGCGACACCAGCGCGACGATGCGGCGGTCATGCATGTCGGCGATGGCGCCGGCCGGCATCGAGATCAGCATCACCGGCAGCATCAGCGCGGTCTGCACCAGCGCGACCTTGTCCGCCTGCGCCGTCATTTGCGTCATCGCCCAGGCGGCGCCGACGCCCTGGATCAGGATGCCGAGATTGGAGAGCAGGCTGGCGAGCCAGATGCGTCGGAAGACCGCGTGCCGCAACGGTGCAGTGATACTGTCGGCGCGCTTCGGCGAATCGGTCATATCCGGTTCCGTTTGGCCTGCTATGGCTGGGTGATGATTCCGGCTAGACCAACTGATGCCCGCGAAAAGCGGGTGCTGTCCAGCCATTACGGTATGATTAACCAGCTAAAGCACTGAAAGACTTGGGGAAGGGGACCAATGAAGCTGTCACGGCGGACGATTTTGCGAGGTGCCGGAGCTCTGACCTTGCTGGCGGGCCGTTTGGGCACGTCGGCCCTGGCGCAGACGGGGCCTGCTGGTGATATCTCGCCGATCCTGTTCGTGCACGGCAATGGCGACCACGCGGCGCTCTGGATGACGACGATCTGGCGGATGGAATCCAACGGCGTGCCGCGCGAGCGGGTGTTCGCGATCAACTTCACCGATCCGCTGGCGCGCACCGACGACAAGGTCGAGCAGGCCAATCGCTCCTCGACCGAGGACGCGCGCCGCGAGCTCGGCGAGGCGATCAAGGCGCTGAAGCAGTCAACCGGTGCCGCGCGCGTCGCGCTGGTCGGCAATTCACGCGGCGGCAATGCGATCCGCAACACTATCAAGAACGGCGGTAGCGGCGATGTCAGCCATGCCGTGCTGTGCGGCACGCCCAATCATGGCGTCTATGCATGGGACGAGGGGTTGGGCAACGAGTTCAATGGCCGCGGCCCGTTCCTGCGCGGGCTCAACGAGGGCGACAGCGAGGTCACGGCAGGGACCGCATTCCTGACGCTGCGTAGCGATGGGCTCGACAAATATGCCCAAGCCGACGGCCGCTTCGCCGGCAAGCCGGGCACGCCGACCAACATCACCACCGAAGGCCCGGCGCTGAAGGGCGCGACCAATCTGGTGATCGGCGCGGTCGATCATCGCGAGACCGCGTATCATCCGCGCGCCTTCCGCGAGATCTACAAGTTCATCGCCGGACGCGAGCCGTCGCGGATCGAGATAGTATCAGAAGCGATAGTGAAGTTGAGCGGTCTCGTCACGGGCACGCCCGGCGGCGTGCAGACCAATCGTCCGGTGTCCAGCGCATCGGTCGATATCTATCATGTGTCTGATGACACCGGTGAACGGATCGGCGGAACGGTGCACAGCTCGCAAACCAACGCCGACGGCCGTTGGGGTCCGGCGCAGGTCGATCCGTCCTGGTCTCTCGAGATTGTGCTGACTTCGCCAGGCTCCGTGACGACGCATTTTTATCGCTCGCCGTTTCCGCGCTCGTCGGACATCGTGCATTTGCGCGCGGCGCGGCAGCCACTCGCCGCCGATGCCGGCGCGGGCGCCGTCGTCCTGATGTCGCGGCCGCGCGGCTATTTCGGCCTGCCGCGCGATGTCGTGCTGTTCGACGGCAAGGAGCCTGATGACGTGAAGCCGGGCGTGCCGACGGACGCGGTGACGACGTTGCGGCTCCCAGCGGCCGAGATCGGCCGTCCGGTGGTCGGCATCTTCAACCAAGAGCGGATCGTGGCGCGGGCCTGGCCGGCATCGGAAAACCGGATTGCGGTCGCCGAGCTGACTTATTAGGTCTTATACAGGCTCGCGTGCCTGAATTCGTTGTCGCGAGAGGCTGGAGCAATAGCCATGAGCATCGCCGAAGTCTACGACATGACAGTCACGCGGCGGCCTCTGGTGCCGCCGACCCCGCCGCGCGCGCCCGACGACATGACCGCGTTCGGGCGGATGCGTGCGATGCGCAACAGCCCGATCGAGACCTGGGGCCGGCGCGCCTACGAGGAAGGCATCATCCAGGGCCGCTTCCTCGGCCACTCGAGCTTCATCCTCAACACGCCGGAAGCGATCCGGCATGTGCTCGTCGACAATTACGAGAATTACACCCGCACCGCCGCCGGCATTCGCGTGCTGCGCCCGATGCTCGGCGAAGGGTTGCTGATCGCCGAGGGCCGTGCCTGGAAGCATCAGCGCCGCACCCTGGCGCCGGCCTTCACGCCGCGCGCGGTGATGACGCTGGTGCCCTATATGATCGCGGCGACCGACGAGACGATCACCAAGCTGAAAGCCGCGAGCAGCGGTCCCGTCGATCTGCGCGAGGCGATGCAGCGGATGGCCTTGGAGATCGCCGGCCGCACCATGTTTTCGTTCGGCATGGAGCGCCACGGAGCAGCCTTGCGCGACTTCGTGATGGAGTATGGCGGGACGCTGGCGCGGCCGAGCATCCTGGACCTCGTACTGCCGCTCGGCTGGCCGACCCCGCATGATTTCCGCCGCGCCCGCTTCCGCAAGCGCTGGACCGCGTTCGTGGGCCAACTGATGGCCGAGCGTCGCGCCGCCGGCAAGAACGATGGCGCACCGGCCCGCGATCTGTTCGATCTGATGGGCGACGCGCGCGACCCCGAGACCGGCGAGGCCTTCACCGACGCTCAGCTCGGCGATCAGATCGCGACCATGATCCTGGCCGGACACGAGACCACGGCAACTGCGCTGTTCTGGGCGCTCTATCTGCTGGCGCTGGATCCGGCGACCCAGGAACAGCTGGCGGCCGAAGTGAAAAGCGTGGCAGCAGCTGGCGCGCTCGACATCGAGAGGCTGAAATTCACCCGCGCCGTGATGGACGAGACGATGCGGCTCTATCCGCCGGCGTTTTTGATTGCGCGCGCGGCTGCTGGTTCCGACACGATCGCCGGCCGTCCGGTCAGGAAGCATGACGTAATTCTGATCGCGCCATGGCTGTTGCACCGGCATGAAAAGCTGTGGCGCGATCCGAACGCGTTCGTGCCGGCACGGTTCATGACGGGGACGCCGCCCGATCGCTTCGCCTATCTGCCGTTCGGCGTCGGCGCGCGCGTCTGCATTGGCGCGCATTTCGCGCTCGTCGAGGCGACGCTGGCGCTGGCGAAACTGATCGGCGCGTTCCGCGTCGCACTGGTGGACAAGGATCCGGTGATCCCGATCGGTGTGGTGACGACGCAGCCCAACCGTTCGCCGATGTTTGCGATCACGCCCAGGTAATCGAGACTTGGGTAATTGAGCCTCGGTACCAGGGCTTGCGCCTTGGCGCGGCCCACCTCATCTTAGGTCCCTCATGAGCGACGTGCAGGCACAGTTTTCAGTGTTGCGGCAGACCACGGATCCCGCGGTCGCCGACGCCATCGTGCAGTTGATCGAGAAGGGCGAGGACCACGAACTCAACCGGGTCAATGCGCTGGATTTCTCCAAGCGCACCGGGCTCGGTGAGGAACAGGTGATTTCCGGCTTCCTGCATGCCTCGCGGCTAGGCCTGTTCGAATTGACCTGGAACGTGCTCTGCCCCGGCTGCAGCGGCGTGCTCGATGCCCATTCGACGCTGAAATCGCTGCGTAATGACGACTATCAGTGCGGCCTTTGCGCCTGCGGCTACGAGGCCTCCGTCGACGAGCAGGTCGAGGTCGCCTTCACCGTAAGCCCGCGCGTTCGCCGCATCGCGGCGCACGATCCGAACACGCTGCCGATCTGGGATTATTTCAAGCAGATCTTCTGGAGCTCCGGCGTCGACTTCAACAAGGAGTCGTTCGGGGAGCTTTCCGATCAGGTCGTGCTGGATGCGCTCGAGCTCCCGGCCGGCGAGAAGGCGGTGCTGTCGCTGCAACTGCCGAAAGAATTCATCATCGTGTTCGAGCCGGTGACGCATTCGGCGCAATTCATCGACGTTCAGGGCGAACCGACCAAGGACCGCCAGCATTTGTCGCTGATGTACAACAAGGTTCATGCGCCGACCGGCAACATGACCCTGCGGCCCGGCCCGCTGCGGCTGTCGCTCGACAACCAGGCCGGCGTTCGGGTGTTGCCGTCGGTGTTCATCGCCGCTGAGGCATTGCATCATCTGATCGGCAAGCGAAAGCCGTTCCTGACGGCGAAACGCATCCTGAGCAACCAGACCTTCCGCGACGTCTACAAGGCCGACAATCTCACGCTCGATCAGCGGCTCAAGATCACCTCGCTGACCTTCCTGTTCACGGATTTGAAGGGCTCGACCGCGCTGTACGAGCGCGTCGGCGACCTCGCCGCCTTCGATCTTGTGCGCGCACACTTCCACGCATTGCTCGATATTATCGCCTCAGAGCGTGGCGCGGTGGTGAAAACGATCGGGGACGCGGTGATGGCGACGTTCGTCCGTCCCGAACACGCGCTGGCCGCGGGCCTGCGCATGCGCACGGCGATGAAGACAATCAACGACGAGCGCGGCAAGGAGGATCTGGTCGTAAAGATCGGTATCCATGAGGGACCCTGCCTTGCGGTGATGCTGAACGAGCGCCAGGACTATTTCGGCCAAACCGTCAACATCGCAGCAAGGGTGCAGAGCCTGTCGACGTCGCAGGAGATTCACCTCACCCAGCCGGTGATGGAATCGGCGGAGGTTGCCGGCATTCTCGATCGCGCGTCGATCAGGCCGATCCAGAAGGAAGCGGCGTTGCGCGGCATTGCCGACAAGCTCGTGGTGTACGAGATACCGTGAGCCAGTACTCCGTCATTCCGGGATGGTCCGTTAGGACCAGACCCGGAATCTCGAGATTCCGGGTTCTCGCTACGCGAGCCCCGGAATGACTCAAAGCAGATTACCCAAACGTAATGGCCAGCCGGAACCTGCGCCGATTGCGCCGGTTCTGTTTCCACGCCATATAGATTTTATCACGCTTCATTCGACAGAGAGAGCAATGCTCGACGGACTCCGCCAATTCATTGCCGATATGGTCTCATCAGACGCGCAAGCTGACCGGACCTTCGGCGACAGCGACTATCGTCTCGCCGCGACCGCGCTGCTGGTCCACGTCGTGTCGCTGGACGGCGAGCCGACGGCGGTCGAGACGCGTAAATTGCACAGCCTGATCGAGAGCCGTTTCCAGCTCGATCCCGGCACGGCCGACAGGCTGATCGCGTCGGCGATGCGGGTCGAGGGCGAAGCCGTCGATCTCTATCACTTTACCAGCGTGATCATGCGCTCGGTGGACGAGCAAGGGCGGCTGCGCATCGTCGAGATGATGTGGGAGCTGGTCTATGCCGACGGCCAGGTCAGCGAGTTCGAGGACAATGTGGTCTGGCGTGCCGCCGACCTGCTCGGCATCTCCTCGCGCGACCGCATCGATCTCAAGCATCGTGTCGCCGAGAAGCAGGCGGAGCTGCCCAAGGGCCCCTGGGGCACGGCAGACGCGGCAATCTGACACGCCTGCCCGAGCAGGCGCGGCCTAGAGCTTCGTTCCGATGGAATCGGAACGAAGCTCTAGATTCTTGTTTTGACGCGTTTTCTTCACGCGAATCGGCACCCACTTCGCTCGAAAACGCTCTCGTCGCGCCCACGTTGGAGATGACGAAATTTTAATGTGCGGTGCGGTCTGCCGCCATCGTGGGCGATGCGCCTGAAAATCTGGCGTTTCACTTCGAGACCTGCGCGGCGCCGCCTGTCGACAAGCTTACAGGTGGCTTGCATCCCACCGCTTGCGTATGCTCTCGTCGCCGCCGTTCGAGACCTCTGGAATTTGCAATAAGAGTTTGAATCGTGACCGAGCGTGTGACGCTGATAACCGGGGCATCGGCGGGCATAGGCTCCGAACTGGCGCGCGTTTTTGCAGCGAATGGTCACCGTGTGGCGCTGGTGGCGCGGCGTGCCGATCGTCTGAAGGAGCTGGCCGACGAGCTCGCCGGCAAGGGCAGCGCGGCGCCGATCGTGATTCCCTGCGATCTCCAGGAGATCGATGCCGGTGACAAGATCGCAGCGGCTCTGGCTGAGGCCGGCGTCGAGGTCGAATATCTCGTCAACAATGCCGGTTTTGGCGTGTTCGGCCTCGCCGTCAAGCGCGACCGAGCCGAACAGCTTAACATTATCGCGGTCAACATCCGGGCGTTGACCGATCTGTCGCTGCGCTTTGCCGATCAGCTGATCCGCAATCAGGGCGGCATCCTCAATCTCGGCTCCATCGCCGGCTTCCTGCCGGGGCCCGGCATGGCCGTCTACTACGCCAGCAAGGCCTATGTGCTGTCGTTCTCCGAGGCGCTGCGCTGCGAGCTGGCCCCGCAGGGCGTTCGCGTCACCGTGGTGTGCCCCGGTCCCGTGCCGTCGGAATTCCAGGCGCGCGCAGGCTTCTCGCCCGGCTTCGATTCCGCCATTCTCGACGTTCCGCCGGCCGAGGTCGCCAGGCAGGCTTATCGCGGGCTGATGGCCAACAAGCGCGCCGTATTGCCCGGCGCCTTCATCAAGATGGTGCCGTTCCTGCTCCGCCTGTTCCCGCGCTCCTTCATCCTGACCGCGGTCGGCGGATTTCAGCTCCGCAAGCGCTAATCCATCGTCAATAAGGCCTATTCTGGCCCGCGACTTGCTTCGAAGGCTAGGCGGGTGTGCGCCAGCTCACGCGATATTAAGAATTACTTAGCTATCATCTCGCCCGACGTGCCGAATATCGAAGCAAGGACGATGTTGTTCCGGTCGGACCAAGCCAGTGCCGTGGTGCCCTTCCCAACGGGAAGGCCGGCTGCGGCCACGCCTTCGGATCCGGTCCTGAAGCGCCCGGTGCTGATCGTGATGCACCAGGAGACGTCGACTCCCGGGCGGATCGGAAATGCCCTGCGCGCTCTCGGCTATCCCCTCGACATCCGCCGCCCGCGCTTCGGCGACGCATTGCCTGACACGCTCGACAATCATGCCGGCGCGGTGATCTTCGGCGGCCCGATGAGTGCCAACGACCCCGATGACTATTTGCGGCGCGAGATCGACTGGATCGCGATTCCGTTGCGCGAACAGCGGCCGTTCCTGGGCATCTGCCTGGGCGCCCAGATGCTGGCGCGGCAACTCGGTGCGACGGTGGCCCCGCACGCAGAAGGCCGTGTCGAAGTCGGCTATTACCCGATCAGGCCGACCGAAGCCGGCCGCGCGCTCTGCCCGGATTGGCCGGCGCGCGTCTATCACTGGCATGGCGAGGGGTTTCAGTTGCCTGACGGCGCCGAGCTGCTCGCCGAGGGCGCCGACTTCCCGATGCAGGCGTTCCGGTCCGGCAACGCCTTCGGCCTGCAGTTTCATCCCGACGTGACCTACGCGATGATGCATCGCTGGACCACGCGCGGTTGCGTGCGGATGGATCAGCCGGGCGCGCAGCCGCGCCATCTGCACTTCGCCGAACGCGCAGTGCACGATGCCGCCGAGCGTGCATGGCTGAAGCATTTCCTCGACGGCTGGATCGCGCAAACGCCGCGCGCGGTGATGCTGCAGGCGGCTGAATAGCCGCCACGCGGAATTTTCGCGAGGCTTCTCATTTTCATTGTTGTGTTAGTGTCGCGGCAACTGCCGCGCGCAGCCGCATGGTCGCGCGAAGTCATAACAACAAGGCAAAGGGAGATCGCCGTGACCTACGAACACATCCTCTACGACGTCAGCAATGGGATCGCGACCATCACGCTCAATCGCCCCGACCGCATGAATGCGTGGACGGCGATCATGGAGCGCGATGTGCGCCACGCGATGGAGGCCGCGGCCAGTGACGACGATGTCCGCGTCATCGTGCTGACCGGCGCGGGCCGCGGGTTCTGTGCCGGCGCCGACATGGAGGCGCTGAAGGGAATCGATCCCAACGAGATGAGGCGCGGCGAGACGATTCCGTTCGACATGAACCGCCGCGCCGACTGGCAGACCCGCTACGCCTATTATCCTGCGATTCCGAAGCCCGTGATCGGCATGCTGAACGGCGCCACCGCCGGTATCGGCTTGGTGCATGCGCTGTATTGCGACGTTCGCTTCGCGGCTGACACTGCGGTGTTCACGACGGCTTTCGCACGGCGCGGCCTGATCGCCGAACATGGCATCAGCTGGATGCTGCCGCGCCTCGTCGGTCATGCCAACGCGCTCGATCTCCTGATGTCGGCGCGGCGGGTGTCCGCCGAGGAGGCGCTGCGTATCGGCCTCGTCAACCGGCTTTACGCGCCCGAGAAGCTCCGCGAGGAAACCTATGCCTATGCCCGCGACCTTGCCGATTTCGTTTCGCCAAGCGCGATCGCCGTGATCAAGCGCCAGCTCTACGACGTGCCGTTCCAGACGCTGGCTGAGGCCACCATCGATGCCAACCGCGAGATGCAAATCGCGCTGAAGGGGAATGATTTCAGGGAGGGCGTCGCGAGCTTCGTCGAGAAGCGGCCGCCGAGGTTTACGGGGACGTGAGGGGGCTGGAGGCGCTTCTTGGCGAAGGCGCGGCCGGACGCAGATTTCAGATATTTTTCAAATGCCACTGCCTGCTTCTCGTCGCTGAAGGCCACGTAGGTCTTGAGCCCGGCCCATATTTCGATGTATGGGGCACCTCGCCGGCGTTGTGCTTGGCTAGCCGGGCTCGCAGATCGTCGGTGATGCCCACGTAGAAGTGCAGGGAATCGAGACTCTCGAGAATGTAGACATATTTCATGCTGCCCACCCCGCATGGTTGCGGAAGGCATGGTAGCACATCTGGTGCGTGTCGAGAGCCCGGCCTCGCCCTGTGGGCTACGCCGCGGCAGCGTTCGCTCACTTCGCTACGATAGACTGTCCGGGCTTGCCGAGCCGTAGCTCGCGAAGCGAGCGAAGGCTGGTGGAGCCAGGCGGGATCGAACCGCCGACCTCGTCATTGCGAACGACGCGCTCTCCCAGCTGAGCTATGGCCCCAACGCGACCGGTTTGCTGAGTATCCGGTCGACAATCCGGCGCCATTTACAGTCCCGCCCAAGGGCAAGTCAAGAACGCTGAAACTGCGGTTTTCGGCCCGATTGGCCCGGAACTTCCCTTGTTTGCGGGGGGATGAACCGATATCTAGCGGGCAGCCGCACCGAGCTCTCTCCCGGACAAGTCCAGCCTATGAAGCCAATCGTATTCATCCTGATCCAGATCATAAATCTTTATATGTATCTGCTGATCGCTTCGGCGATCCTTTCCTGGCTGGTCGCCTTCAATGTCGTGAACACGCGCAACCAATTCGTCGCTGCGATCGCGGAGTTCCTCTTCAGAATCACCGAGCCCGTGCTCGGTCCGATTCGCCGGCGCCTGCCCAATTTCGGCGGCCTGGATATCTCGCCAATCATCGCGTTCTTTGCGCTTTGGCTGATCCAGCTTTATCTCAGCGAGTACGTCTACCCCTACGTCCCATAGAGACGAAGCGTGGACCCTTGGCGCTACTCCACCGGGGGCATCAGCATCGCCTTGCGCGTGACGCCCCGGGGCGGCCGTGACGACATCGACGGGATCGAAACGCTGGCCAACGGCCGGTCGGTGGTGAAGGTGCGGGTTCGCGCCATTGCCGAAGGCGGCGAGGCCAACCGCGCGGTGACCGAGCTGCTCTCCAAGGCGCTCGGCGTGCCCAAGGCCAGGGTGAAGATCCTGTCCGGCATCACCTCGCGGCTCAAGCAGGTGGCGGTGGATGGCGATCCAAGGCAGCTTGGCGATATCTTGAGGAAGCTGACCGCCACGACGCCGGAGCACGATTCAGGGGCAAGTACCGGGGAATGACATGACCGCCCGCATCATCGATGGAAAAGTCATTGCCGCCGAGCTGCGCGGCCGCGTCGCCGGCGAGGTCGCTCGCGTCAAGCGCGACCACCAGCTCACGCCGGGGCTCGCCGTCGTGCTTGTTGGCAACGACCCGGCCAGCGAGGTCTATGTCCGCAGCAAGCACACCCAGACGCAAAGCTCCGGCATGGCCTCGTTCGAGCACAAGCTGCCGGCCGACGTCTCCCAGGATGATCTGCTGACGCTGATCGCGCGGCTGAATCGCGATCCGCTGGTGCATGGCATCCTGGTCCAGCTGCCGCTGCCGAAATCGCTGCACACCGAAACAATCATCAACGCGATCGACCCTGCCAAGGATGTCGATGGCCTGCACCCGAACAACGCCGGACGGCTGGCCGGCGGCTTCGCCGCACTGTCGCCCTGCACGCCGCTCGGCTGCATCATCCTGACCAAGAGCGTGCATGCCTCGCTCGAGGGCATGAACGCGATCGTGATCGGTCGCTCGAATCTGGTCGGCCGCCCGCTGGTGCAATTGCTTTTGAACGAGAATGCGACGGTGACGATCGCGCATTCACGCTCGCGCGATCTGCCAAAACTCTGTGCCCAGGCCGATCTGGTCTATGCCGCAGTCGGCAAGCCCGAAATGGTGCGCGGCGACTGGCTGAAGCCCGGAGCCACCGTGATTGATGTCGGCATCAACCGCATCCCGGTGGCAGGTAGCAAGCCGAAGCTGGTCGGCGACGTCGCCTTCCAGGAGGCGCTCGACGTCGCCGGCGCGATCACGCCGGTGCCCGGCGGCGTCGGGCAGATGACGGTGGCGTGCCTGCTGGTGAACACGCTGCGCGCCGCCTGTGCGATCCACGGCCTGCCGGCGCCGGCGGTGTGATCTCTTACCTCGCCCCGCTTGCGGGGAGAGGTCGGATTGCATCGTCAGATGCAATCCGGGTGAGGGGGTACAGGTCTCTCGACCTTCACAACTCGTGGAAGCAGCCCCTCACCCCACCCTCTCCCCGCAAGAGCGGGGCGAGGGAGCTTTGGCGGCGAGGTTTGCTACTTCTTTCCCTTCGCCCGCTCGATCCCTTCCAGGATCAGCTTGTACGCCTCCTCGGCGTCACCCCAGTGCAGCACCTTCACCCATTTACCCTTCTCGAGGTCTTTGTAGTGCTCGAAGAAGTGCTGGATCTGCTGCAGCGTGATGTCGGGAAGGTCGTTGTAGTTCTTCACCTTGTCGTAGCGCTGGGTCAGCTTCGATGACGGCACTGCGATGATCTTCTCGTCGCCGCCGGCCTCGTCTTCCATCACGAGCACGCCGACCGGGCGGACGCTCATGACGGCGCCGGGAATGATCGCGCGGGTGTTGACGATCAGCACGTCGCATGGATCGCCGTCGCCGGACAGAGTGTGCGGGATGAAGCCGTAATTGCCGGGATAGCGCATCGGCGTGTAGAGGAAGCGATCGACCACGAGCGTGCCGGCTTCCTTGTCCATCTCGTACTTGATCGGCTCGCCGCCGACGGCGACCTCGATGATGACGTTGACGTCGTGGGGCGCATTTTTTCCGATCGATATGGCGTCGATACGCATGGATTGCTCCGCGTGAACTCTGGAAGTTGAAGACGATGTGATTTTCTTGTTTGGCGCCGTCGAGGCGCAAAGCAGCACGAAGCCCAAACTTGCCGCCGAGCAGCCGTTCGCGCGTAACGCTCAGGCTGGTTTAGCCTTGCTGCAGCTACGAGAGAAGCAGGATTTTCAGTTCGCCCAGGCGAAAGCGACCTTGTCGAGCGACTTCGGCCCAAACCGCTCCGAGGAGCGCGCCACCATCCGGCCGCCGAGCGCGCGGTAGAATTCCGTCGCCGCATCGTTGTCGGAGAGCGCCCAGATCACCATGCTCTTCAGGCCGCTCTGCAACAGGTCGCGGCGGGCAGAGGCAAACAGGCGGCGACCGAAGCCGAGGCCCTGGAACTCCGGCCGCAGATAGAGCTCGTAAATCTCGCCTTCGAAGTGCAGGCTGCGGGCGCGGTTGCGGCCGTAATTGGCGTAGCCCGCGATCTTGTCGCCGAACACCAGCACGCTGACGCGGCTGCCTTTGCGGATCGCGCTGTCCCACCATTGCGGGCCACGGCGATTGATCAGCTTTTCGAGTTCGGCGCCCGGGATGATGCCCTGATACGCCGAGCGCCAGGCCTCGTCATGCGTCGACGCTACTGCGGCTGCGTCTGCAGCTTTGGCCGGCCGGACCTCGATTAGCGTTGTGCTCATGGATGTAATCAAAGCAAGTCAGGGGGCCGCCTTCAAGGTCCTTCGTTAATTATCGGTTAACCTGTGGACTTTTTGCATCAGTATCATGAATATTTGTACCGAAAGAGGACAAGGCACTGCCGCAACGGGCAATTTCGATGATGCGCTCGCGCGCAAGATGTGGTGGCAACACGTCGTGACAGCATGGGCGTCACGGAAAAATGCACCTGGATTGATTCGCTGTCGGTATTCTAAGGACGAATCCCATCGCGGCGCGGCGGCGTCAGGGGCGCTTATGCATTCGGCGAAAGTCCTGGTTGCGGCCATTGTCCTTGCGATGCTCGGCGCGCGGGTCGTTTCGGCGCAGCCGGCGCTTGGTGCGCAAGGCGCGGAGGGTGAGCCGGACCGGCGCCAGCAATGGCTAGTGCCATCACCCGAGCCAGCGACATCAGCGCATGCGCTGCTGTTTCGGCCCGCCGGCGACGGCCCGTTTCCGCTCGCCGTGATCGCGCATGCGTCGACGCAAAACGTGCTGCGCCGGGCGCAGATGCCGCAGCCGGAATATCGCGCGCTCGCCGTCTTGCTGGTTGCGCGCGGCTTCGCCGTGCTGGTCCCTGAAAGGCTCGGCCACGGCGCCACCGGAGGCCCATATGTCGAGGACCAGCGCGGCTGCGACGAGGCGGATTATTCCCGCGCCGGGCACGCCACGGCGAGCGAGATCGCGACCGCGATGGATTATCTGCGCAAGCAGGCCTTCATCCGCTCCGAGGGCACGGTCATCGTCGGCCACTCCGCGGGCGGATGGGGCGCGTTGGCGCTGGCCGGCGAAAGCCCCGCCGGCGTGTCGCGCATCATCCTGTTCGCGCCGGGCCGCGGCGGCCGCGCCAATGATTTCCCGAACCAGATCTGCGCGCCGCACACGCTGCTCGCATCCGCCGCCGAGTTCGGCGCGCAGGCCCGAATTCCCGTGACATGGCTGGTTGCCGCCAATGACAGCTATTTCGCGCCGGCGTTTTCGCGTCAACTTGCCGATGCCTTTTCCAAGGCTGGTGACAAAGTGGATTTTCGTGCGCTTCCGGCCTATGGCAGCGAGGGCCACTGGCTGGCGGAGACGGAGATCGGTGTGAAGGCGGCGACATCCGAACTTGCGCGCGCGCTGAAGCCGCCGCGCCCTGTGGCGAGCGGAAAGCGATGACGCTCTACTTCCTGGTCAAATATCTCCATGTGCTCGGCGCCATCGTGATCCTCGGCACCGGGACCGGCATCGCCTTCTTCATGCTGATGGCGCATCGGACCAGTGATGCCTCCTTCATTGCCCGCACGGCAGCGACCGTTGTGATCGCGGACATGATCTTCACATTATCAGCGGTGCTGCTGCAGCCGGTCAGCGGCGGGCTGTTGATGATGCTATCGGGGACAGATTTTGCCGAGCGCTGGCTGCTGGCGTCGCTCGCGCTCTACGTCGTCGCCGGCATGTTCTGGATCCCCGTCATCTTCATGCAGATGGAGATGCGCGACCTGGCGCTGATGGCGGCGGAGAAGAACCAGAAGCTGCCGCCGCGTTATTTTGTGCTCTTCCGCCGCTGGTTCCTGTTCGGTATTCCCGGCTTCGGCTCGGTGATGATCATCCTGTGGCTGATGATCGCAAAGCCATTCTAGGGACACTCATGCCCGCAACAAACATTCTCGTGCTTGGTGCATCCGGCCTGATCGGCCGCTATGTCACCGACGATCTGCGGGCGCGCGGCTTCCGTGTGGTCGGCGTCGCGCGGCATTTCTCGCCCGCGCAGAAGGTCAGCGCGCTCGATCTCGAACTGCCTGTCATGTCGATGGATGCGGCGGCGCTGGCGCAACTTCTCCGCACGCATGACGTCGACCTTGTCGTCAACTGCCTCGGCGTGTTGCAGGACGGCCCGGGCAGCGATACGCAGGCGGTGCACCGCGATTTCGTCGCGCGGCTGCTGGAAGCTATCCGGGAAAGCGGACGCGCCATCCGCTTCGTCCAGATCTCGGTTCCCGGCGCCGCCAATGAGGATCGCACGGCTTTCAGCACCACCAAGCGCGAGGCCGAACGGTTGATCGCCGCCTCCGGCATTCCTCACGCGATGCTGCGCCCGGGGTTTGTCATTGCACCGGCGGCCTATGGCGGCAGCGCGATGCTGCGCGCGCTGGCGGCGCTGCCGGTCGATCTGCCGGCGGGTGAAGCCGGGACGCCGTTCCAGCCGGTTGCGGTCGAGGACATCGCCGAGACCATCGCCTGGCTCGCCGGCCGCGACATCGCGGACGAGAGCGTGCGCGCCGTGACATGGGACCTGATGCAGACGCAGCCGATCTCGCTCGGCGGCGTCGTCGATCAGTTCCGCTGGTCGTTCGGCACGGCAAAGCAGCTGCGGATCACGCCGCCTTCCTTCCTGATCGATCTCGGCGCCCGCCTCGGCGATCTCTCGAGCCGTCTCGGCTGGATGCCGCCGCTGCGCTCCACCGCGATCGCCGAGCTGCGCCGCGGCATCACCGGCGACCCCGCCGCATGGATGGCGGCGACCGGGATCGTGCCGAAGACGATCGCGCAGGCCATCGGCGGGCATCCCGCGACCATCCAGGACAAATGGTTCGCCCGGCTGTTCCTGATCAAGGCGCTGATCATCGCAAGCCTCGCGTTGTTCTGGGTCGCGTCCGGTTTCATCGCGCTGTTCATCTCCTATGACGCCGCCGCCGGCATCCTGCGCGCGCATCATTTTCCGCCGGCGCTGGTCGGTCCCGTCACGGTGTTGACCAGCCTGATGGACATCAGTATCGGCATCCTGATCGCCTTTCGCCGCACCGCGGCGTTCGGGCTGATCGCAGGTATCATCGCCTCGCTCGGCTACATGGCTGTTGCGGCGATCCTGACCCCGGATCTCTGGATCGAACCGCTTGGTGCACTGGTCAAGACCGGACCCGCGATCGTGCTGATGCTGGTCGCGTTTCTGATGTTGGATAACCGATGACCCAATGGCCCGACGACGATGTGATCCTCTACGACGGCGTCTGCATCTTCTGCTCGCGCTGGGTCCGCTTCGTCATCGCGCGCGATGCGGCTCGCAGATTTCGCTTCACCCCGATCCAGTCCGACTACGGCACGCGGCTCGCCAAGGCGTTCGGCATCGATCCTGACGATCCCGACACCAACGCCGTGGTCCACGATGGCGTCGCGCGCTTGAAGTCGGATGCCGCGCTGACCGTGCTGAGCCTGCTGCCGGGCTGGGGCTGGACGCGCGTATTGTTCGCAGTGCCAAAGCCGCTGCGCAACGCGGTCTACAGCCTGATCGCCCGCAACCGCTACAGGATTTTCGGCAAGTACGAGACGTGCTTCGTGCCCGACGCCGACATGCGGGCGCGGGTGCTGGAGTAGCCACCTTCGTCATTGCGAGCGAAGCGAAGCAATCCATTCTATCCGAATGCGGGGTGCGATGGATTGCTTCGCTTCGCTCGCAATGTCGGTGTAGTTACTTGCGCGGCGATATCGCCAGCACTTCCTTCGCCGCCCGCTCTCCCGAATCCCGCGCCCCATGCGCCGTCGAGAAAAAGTGCGGCGAGGTTGCCTCTCCTGCAAAGAACAGCCGGCCGTCCACCGGCGCGGCCAGCACGGCGCGCTTGCCGGCGTGGCCCGGGAGTGCGTGCGAATAGGAGCCGCGCGCGTAAGGATCGTGCGACCAGCGCGATTCCTTCAACGGCTTCAGCTTGCGGCGGATGTCGTTGCCGATGAAGGAGACGATCTCATCGATGCTGTGGGCGGCGATCGCGCCGTCGCCGTCGTCCTCGAGCGCTTGCGCGAAGCGGCCACCGAAGAAGCCTTCGATGCAGGGCTGGCCGAATGGGCGGATGTGATAGGTGCCCATCTCGGTGCGCATGGTGGCGCCGCGCAGATTGCCTTCTTTCGGCAGCGCGTCGGGTTCGTCGAGCGCCAGCATCACCTTGTCGGCCAGACCCAAAGGCAGGCCGCGCGCGGCGTCGACCTTGTCCGGCAATGCGGGCGAGAAGCGGATCGCTTCGTCGGCGATCAGATTGGTAGGCACGGTGACGATCACGCTGTCGGCCTCCAGCGTGCCGCGCGAGGTCTCGATGCGCACGCGCTGTCCTGAGTGATCGATCAGCCGGACCTCGCAGTTCAGCGCCACCGGGACTTGCGCGCCATAGGCCGCGACCAGCGCGCCATAGCCGCGCCGCAGCCGCCAATTGAAGTTGGTGTCCTCGTAGGCGTCGAAGTCGAGGATCGAGAGCTGATCGAGCTCGCAGCCGTTCACATAGGTCGAAATCGCGTCGATCATCGGGTTCCAGCGATTGCCTGAAACGAGATAGCAACTCGCCGGGCTGTCCTTGCCGCCGCGTGCGGCTTGTTCGATGCGATCGTAGAATTCGTCGAGCGCCAGCACGAACTCGTCGCGCTCGGCTTGCGGGAACGCCTTGCCATAGGCGCGCTCGCGCCACGGCGGCAGGTCCTTGTTGATCTCGAAATTCAGTTGGCCGGCGATAGCCACAAAGCTGTTCTGATCGGCCGAATGCAGCCAGCCGCAGCCGAGGTCGAACACCACGTCAGGCGACGCAGGAATCGTATGCGCACGGCCGCCGACGCGATCGCGGGCTTCCAGCACGATGCTGGAGAGGCCGGAGTCTTTCAGCGCATGCGCAGCCCCCAGGCCCGCGGCACCTGCGCCGATGATGGCGACGTCGACTGTGGAAGGAAGGGAACTCATGTCCCGGCCATAGCACGTTCGCTGCCGGGCCTGAAGACGCCACATGCATAGCCGTCATCACCCGCCACCGGGTCGCGCGCACGCGGGCCCGATGACAGGCTCCAGCGGGTGATCCAGTATTCCAGAGGCTGCAATGATAGAGCCGACAGGCCGCGGCTTACTGAGCGCCCCGGTCACGCCGGGGCACGACAGATAAGGCTTACGCGACGGCTTCCTTGGCCTTCTCGGCGCGCTTGCGCTCGTTCGCGTCGAGGTGCTTCTTGCGCAGGCGGATCGACTTCGGCGTCACCTCGACGAGCTCGTCGTCCTCGATATAGGCGAGCGCCTTTTCCAGCGTCATCCGGATCGGCGGGGTCAGGCGCACCGCTTCATCTTTCGAGGTGGTGCGGATGTTGGTGAGCTGCTTGCCCTTGAGGACGTTGATCTCGAGATCATTGTCGCGGGTGTGCTCGCCGACGATCATGCCCTTGTAGACCTTCCAGCCGGGCTCGATCATCATCGGGCCGCGGTCTTCCAGCTTGAACATCGCGTAGGCCACCGCCTCGCCCTGGTCGTTGGAGATCAGCACGCCGTTGCGGCGGCCCTGGATCTCGCCCTTGTAGGGAAGGTAGTTGTGGAAGATGCGGTTCATGATCGCGGTGCCGCGGGTATCAGTGAGCAGTTCACCCTGGTAGCCGATCAGGCCGCGGGTCGGCGCGTAGAACACCAGCCGCAGCCGGTTGCCACCGGACGGGCGCATCTCGATCATCTCGGCCTTGCGCTCGCTCATCTTCTGCACGACGACGCCGGAATGCTCCTCGTCGACGTCGATCACGACCTCTTCGACCGGCTCCAGCCAGCCACCGGTGGTCTCGTCCTTTTGCAGCACGACGCGGGGGCGCGACACCGAGAGCTCAAAGCCCTCGCGACGCATGGTCTCGATCAGGATCGCGAGCTGCAATTCGCCGCGGCCCGAAACTTCCATCGAATCCTTGTCGGAGGCCTCGACGACGCGCAGCGCGACATTGCCTTCGGCCTCGCGCAGCAGGCGGTCGCGGATCATGCGCGAGGTCACCTTGTCGCCTTCGGTGCCAGCGAGCGGGGAGTTGTTGACGATGAACGACATCGACACCGTCGGCGGATCGATCGGCTGCGCGGTCAGCGGCGCCTCGACGCTAGGATCGCAGAAGGTGTCGGCGACGGTGCCCTTGGTGAGGCCCGCGATCGCGACGATGTCGCCGGCGTCGGCTTCCTCGAGCGGGGTGCGCTCGATGCCGCGGAAGGCGAGGATCTTGGTGATGCGCCCCTGCTCGATGGTCTTGCCATCGGCGCCGAGCACCTTCACGGCCTGGTTCGGCTTGATCGAGCCCGAGGTGATGCGGCCGGTGATGATGCGGCCGAGATAGGGGTTGGCTTCGAGGATGGTGCCGATCATGCGGAACGGACCCTCTTCGACCGTCGGCGGCGCGACGTGGCGCACGATCAGGTCGAACAGCGGCTGCATGCCGGCGTCATGCGAAGCTTCCGGGCTGTCGCCCATCCAGCCCTGCTTGGCCGACCCGTACAGGATCGGGAAGTCGAGCTGCTCCTCGGTGGCATCGAGGGCCGCGAACAGGTCGAATACTTCGTTGATGACTTCGGTCGGGCGCGCGTCGGGGCGGTCGACCTTGTTGATGACGACGATCGGCTTCAACCCGACCTTGAGCGCCTTCGAGACCACGAATTTGGTCTGCGGCAGCGGACCCTCGGCGGCGTCGACCAGCACCAGTGCGCCATCCACCATGTTGAGGATGCGCTCGACCTCGCCGCCGAAATCGGCGTGGCCGGGGGTATCGACGATGTTGATGCGGGTGTCTTTCCACTGCACCGAGGCCGCCTTGGCGAGGATGGTTATGCCGCGCTCACGCTCCAGATCGTTGGAGTCCATGGCGCGTTCGGTGACCTTCTGGTTCTCGCGATAGGTCCCGGATTGCTGCAGCAGGCGGTCGACGAGCGTGGTCTTGCCGTGGTCGACGTGGGCGATGATGGCGACGTTACGAAGGTTCATGGCTCTTCTTCTGGTCGGTGCAAAAGGTCTGATGCGCGATCTCGCCGGACCACCAGGGGCCGGCTGCTCGCTCACGCGGCCCAGTCGGGCCCGGATCACGCTCATACCTAAGAATTTTGACGGGGACGCATCGCCCCAAAAAGGAAGCCCGGTCAAATGACCGGGCACCTTGCGCGTTGCGGCGCAATATAGTCAGAAAACGCCAAAAATCAACGGTTTATTGGCGGTTTGGGGGGCCGTTTTCGGGCTCAGAACCCGGATTTTGACGGATTTGGGCACCGATCGGGAGCTATTTATTACGGATCAAGGCCCAGATGATCAGCCCGACCCCGCAGAGCGCCACCAGCATGACGACCGGCGTGACCGGGTCATGGCCCGAACCACCCATGTTGGCGAGCAAGATCGCGCACAGGACGCCGGGCAGCAGCAGGATGACGCCTATGACCAGCAGGAAGGCGGTCGCACAGCCGGTGCGCGGGGGTGGCGCTGGTGGTTTGTCGGATGGGGCAGGTCGAAATTGGTCATGTTTGTATGGGCTCTGCCTCTAGCGCCGCGGCCCCTTGATCGCCGCGCGGATCAGCATCACGCCGGCAAAGCCGACCAGAAGGCCGAGCAGCACCAGGAACAGGAGCGTCGGATCCATGCTCGAGTCGGTCAGCGAGCCGACGCCGAACAGGATGGCGCAGAGGCCGGGCAACAGCAGAATCAGCCCGAACAGCACCATGAACGCCGTCGCGCAGCCGCCGCGTTGCGGAGGAAGCATTGGGGGAAGCGAGGGCGGAGGCGACCCATCCGGCATTATGGGACGGCTGTCGTCGCTCATCGCGGCACCTCTTCGCTTTGCCGCGCCTCGCGGTAGGTCTGGCCGGCCAGCGCGGCGCGGATGCCGTCGATCTTTCTGTTGCGGTAGAACAGGTTGTAGGTGTCGAACGGGATGATCGCGCCGCTCTCGGTGACGAAGTGGATGCAGCTTCGCTTGACGTTGCCGACGCAGAAATTGAAGCGATCGAGGAACTGCACGATGGTGACGCGGAAGATGTTCTCATAAGCGAGGCTGTCCGGCACCTGGAAGCTCGGCAGACAGCACAGCAATTCGCAGACCCGCTCGGAGGTGTTCAGCGGCCCCGACGACAGCGAGAACAGGTCGACAAATTTTTCCCGCAGCATCGGATATTTCTCCGGGCTGATGGTGTTGGGCATCACAGCGATCAGCTGCTCCTGCGAGATCAGCGAGGTCAGCGGCAGCACCTTTTCGCCGTTGCGCAGGCCGTAGCCGATCGAGATGCTCTCCGGATTGCACGGCAGCGGGATCATGTCCTTGTCGCCGAACACGCCGGTCTCGACCACGCGGTTGCGGATCTCCGACAGCATGATGCGGTCGGTGTCCTTGTCGAAATTCTCGTTGCGGCCGGCGTCCTGCACCGGCTGCAGCGTGACGCCGCGCACGCATTTCCATGTCAGGGCGTGGCGGACGATGTCGCCGATCTCGCTGTCGTTGACGCCACGCTTGATGGTGGCTACCAGCGTGGTCGAGATGCCATGGTGCTCGAGAGTCTCCAGCGCCTGCTGGCGGATCTTGCGCAAATCCGCGCCGCGCAGATTGACCAGTGCCTCGCGCTGCAGCGAGTCGAACTGCAGGTAGACTTCGAGCCCGCGCTTGTTCTCGGCCAGTTTGGCGACGAATTCCGGTTCGCGCGCGATTCGCAGGCCGTTGGTGTTGATCATGACGTGGCGGATCGGCCGGGCGCGCACCGCGTCCAAAATGGCGAAGAAATCCGGATGCAGCGTCGGCTCGCCGCCGGAGATCTGCACCAGATCGGGCTCGCCCTCGCTCGCGACCAGCGCGTCCAGCATTTTTTCGATCTTGGCGAGCGGCGTGAAGCTGGTCCGTGCCGGCGATGAGTCGGCGAAACACACCGGGCAGGTGAGGTTGCAATGCTCCGTGATCTCGATCAGCGCCAGGCAGGAATGCTGCTCGTGATCCGGGCATAGCCCGCAATCATAGGGGCAGCCGAACTCGGTGTGGCGCTGGAACGACAGCGGGCGGTCGCCGGGCTTGATGAAATCCTTGCACAGCCGCCAATAGGCCTGATCGGTCGAAACCAGCGTCGACTGCACGCCATGCTGCTTGCAGCGCTTCTCGTACCACACCTCGTTGCCGAGGATCTGGATCTTGGTCGGCACCAGGGCCAGGCAGGTTTCGCAAAGCGATTGGGTCTGGCCCCAGAAGATGTAAGGGCGGGCCTTACGCAGTGGCGCGTTCATGCTTCACACTCGCATTTGGTGCCGTCGCCAGCATGACGGCGGCATAGACCATGACAAACAGCGACAGCAGGTGGAATAGCGAGAACGGGCCGATCAGCGCGCCATAGGGTTTCATGAATTCCCAGATGAAGCGCTGCAGCCCGTAATAGAGCAGGACGAGGTAGAATCCATTGGTGATGATTGCCGCGTTCCGGTTCAACACCGCCAGCACGTAAAAGACCGCGAACGCGGCCATCGCCAGGCTTTCATAGAGCTGCACGGGATGGCGCAGCATGCCATCGCCGAAATCATGCCCCCAGGGCAGCGTGGTCGGCGTGCCATAGGTGAAATCATCGAGGCCGGCGAAGTAGCAGCCGAGCCGCCCGACCGCGACGCCGACCGCAAGCGGCAGCGCGAACCGCGCGCCGGTGCGCAGTGAAATGCCGTGCAGCCATTTGTAGAGCTCGATCGCGACGATGCCGCCGGCCAGCGCACCTTCGACCGAGCGGGCGATGCCCGGCATGCCCGAGAACCACAGGTTGAGCGTCCCGAAGATATAGGCGCCGATCCCGGCGCCGAACACCAATGCGGCAACATAGGGGAGTTCGAAGGATTGGCTGGGGAATTGCAGGCCGCGCACCTGCGACAGCCACCACATGGCGATCGCAGCGGCACACCATGCCGCGATGTCGAAAACAGTGTGAAGCGCTGCCCCGCTCATGGCGCGAGTGTAGCGTGGATGGGGTTGTGTGCAGCAGTTTTCTGCCGCTTCCCATTCGCCACCAGTTCGTCATGGCCGGGCTTGTCCCGGCCATCCACGTCTTTTTGCGCGGAAACCAAGACGTGGATGCCCGGCGCAAGGCCGGGCATGACGAGCTTGTGGAGACAACGCAGCTCGCCTAATTCGCCGGATTATCCTCGCTCGGATAGACCCCGCGCAGCACGTTTTCGAAGTGGTCCTTGACCGCCTCGTTGCACAGGCAGGAGCGCAGCCGCAGCTTGTCCGGGTTGCGGACCAGGATCGAGCCGCGGCGGGTTTCCAGCACGCCCTCGGCCTTGAAGTTCTGGATCACGCGGCTGGTGTAGCTGCGGCCGACGCCGAGTAAGGTCGAGAGCTGTTCGTGGGTGAGCGGCACCACGCCATCGCCATTGGTGCGCTCGATCGCCGAGATGATCCATTTCGCGGCGCGCTGCTCGATCGAGTGGATCGCGTTGCAGGCGGTCGACTGGAAGATCTGCGCCAGCATGCAGTCGGCGTAGCGCGCGAAGACGTTGCGCACCGAGACCGAGCTGATCTTTGCGGCATCCAGTTTGCTGATCGGCAGCCGCGCGAACGGCCCGCTGAATTTGACAGTGATGCGGGTATAGGCCGGCAGAAAGCCCTGGCTCACGATGCCGCCGACGGCGCCCTCGCGACCGACCAGGATCGTTTCGACATCGCGCCCATCCTCGTTGGGGACCAAATAGGACGCAAGGCTCGGCCCGCACGGAAAATGCACGGTCTGGACATCGTCGCCGGGGTTGTAGAGCAGGTCGTTGGCCTCGGCGTCGACCAGCACGAGGTGTGGCGCGATCAGCGCGTAATCGGCCGCATTCAGCCGGCGCAGCAAATTGTTAAAGGGCCGGTCTGTGATTCCGGCCAACTCGGTGCGTTTGACAAGCATTGGAGTTTCCTGCGTCCCCAACGTCGACGATAATCGAAAAGTTCCCGTTTTTATGTGCACTAGTGAACAGACGGCGCCGGTTCCAATGTGGTGGTTTCATCATTGGAACAGTCGGCGCGCTCATCGAGGCGCCGGTTTGTGCGCCGTCCGTCCGGATCTGATCCGGGCCTTTGTTCATCCCTGAAAACTGGACCCTGGCGAGACATGCAACCCGCCCTTAGCAACGGCATGCCTGGCGATGTCCTGATCGTCGAGGACGATCCGATCATCGCGATCGACTTCGAAGATACGATCTTGGGCTTCGGCGTGAAGACCGTGCGCACGGCAGGCGGCGTGGTGCGCGCGCTCGAGCTGATTGCCGAAAAGACACCGGATTTCGCATTGCTCGATGTCGGCCTTCTCAGAGGCGAAAAGACGTTCGCAATCGCCGAGCGTCTGAACGCGCTTGAGGTCGCCTACGTGTTCATCACCGGCTATGGCGCGGACGTCAGGCTTCGGCCTGAATTCGCCGACAAGCCGCGGCTGACCAAGCCATGTTCGACCGAAGCGCTGGAGGCCGCGCTGCGGGGATGGCGTGGCAAACAGACTGAGTGAAGTCGGGTTAGAGGCGTCGTTTCGACCTGCAGCGATGACGGATTTGGCGATAACGCGTCCACATCCGTCATGGCCGGGCCTGTCCCGGCCATCCACGTCTTCCTACCCCTGACACGAGACGTGGATGCCCGGGACAAGCCCGGGCATGACGAGTTCTAGGGGAAGGCGCGTCGACTACACCGGCTTCGGATCAAGCGTCGTCGACCACAGCGCGACGTCGGCGCGGTCGCGCAGGGTCACGATCATCTGGCCGCTCTTGCCGTCGATCTTGACGTGGCCGAAGAACTGCATGCCGGCCGACGGCGGCAGGTTCTGGTTCTCCAGCCCGGGCGCCTTGATGAACTTCACCTCGGGTCCGAAGGTGTTGTCGAGTTCGTTCGGGCCGAACGTGCCGGCATGCAGCGGGCCGGAAACGAATTCCCAGAACGGGTCGAACTCCTGGAACTGGGCCTTGTTCGGGCTGTAGTAATGCGCGGCAGCGTAGTGCACGTCGGCGGTCAGCCACACCGTGTTGACGACGCCCGATGTCTTGATGAAGCGCAGGATGTCGGCGATCTCGAGTTCGCGGCCGCGCGGCGGACCGTCGCCCTGCGCGAAGGCTTCCGAGCCCTTGCTGTTGGCCGCATCGTCATAGACGATAAGGGACAGCGGCATGTCGGAGGCGATCACCTTCCAGGTGGCGCGCGAGTTGAGCAGGCCCCGTTTTAGCCAGGCAAGCTGGTCCGGCCCGATGAAATAGGCGTCGGGACCGTACTTTTCCTGCAGGTTCGGGCCGTTCGGGCCGCGATAGCTGCGTTCGTCGAGCATGAAGACGTCGAGCAGCGGGCCGTAGCTCAGCGTGCGATAGACGCGGCCGGGCTCGACGATGCTCTCGCGCATCGGATACATTTCGTGGAAAGCACGGGCCGCGCGGGCGGCGAGCAGCGTGATGTCGCGCTCCTTGTAGGCTGCCGGGAGCTGCTTCGACAGCGACCAGTTGTTGGTCACCTCGTGATCGTCCCACTGCACGAAGATCGGCACCTCGGCGTTGAAGGCGCGCACATTGTCGTCGAGGAAATTGTATTTGTGGGCCGCGCGGTATTCGTCGAGCGTCTCGGCGACCTTGGCCTTTTCGGGGATCGTGATGTTCTTCCAGATCTTGCCGTCGGGAAGTCTGACCTCGGACGGAATCACGCCGTCGGCGTAAATCGTATCGCCGGAGTGCAGCAGGAAATCCGGATTGTGCTTCTTCATCGCCGAGAAGGTGACCATGCCGCCGTCATCGGGGTTGATGCCCCAGCCCTGGCCGGCGACGTCGCCACCCCAGACGAAGGAGACGTCGCGGCGATCGCTCGGCGCGGTGCGGAAGCGGCCGACCACCGGCTCGCCGACGACATCGATATGGGAGAGGTCGCGGAAGCGGACGCGATAGAAGATGTCCTGGCCCGAGGGCAGGTTCTCCACCAGCATCTTGGCGGTAAAGTCGCTTTCCGGCATCGCCGTGATCGGCGGCAGCGCGCGGGCATCCTTGAAGGATTCGGTGGTCGCGACCTCGACCATCATCTGTGCGGGCCGGTCGGCACGGGCCCAGACCACGCCACCGTCGACGCCGACATCGCCGGATTGCACGCCATGGGTGATCACCGGCCGGTCGGCGGCGCGCGACAGATACGGCATCGCAACGAGGCCGACGCCGGTCGCAGCCGTCGTGGACAGAAAGCGTCGGCGGGTAATCTTGCGCGAAAACCGGGTCGTCATGGGGGGCCTCCTCAGGGTCGCAGCGCGACACTGCGCCGCAAGCGTGGCAAGGACTAGAAAAATTCTATGACGGAGAGATTACAGTCCGCCCTTCGTGAGGCGAGCACGCTGGGTCGGGCTCCCTCTCCCGCGTGCGGGGGAGGGCGGGGTGGGGGTTCTCTCCACGAGTCATGTTGCGGAGAGAGCCCCCACCCCGCCGCGCTCTGGCGCGCAAGAGCGCTGCCGAGCGCGTCGGCCTCCCCCGCAAGCGGGAGAGGCGAAGAGAGTTCGCGGATAGAGAGTGCCTGAAGCCCCTACGCCGTCCCTGCCGCCCTGAACTGCGTCGCCGTGCGCTGCAAATTCTGCGGCATGCTCATCAGCAGCGCCTTGCGGTCGGCGACGGCGTTGTGGAACTGCTCGAGCGCGATGTTGAACGCGGTCAGGGTGCCCTGTTCGATCGCGCCGTGCTCGAAGCACACCAGCGTGTCGCGCAGGATGTCGTCGGCTTCGGCCTGCATCTGGTCGAGTTCGTCGGTCGAATCCGAGTGCCGCGCAGTCCTCAGCATCTCCAGCAGGCGCTCGCGCTGCGAGGAGTTGGTGTTGCGCTCGTCCTGCTTGAGAGCGCCGGCGAACCAGGCACCGGCCGAGCCCATCGCCGACAGCGCCATCAAGCTCCACCAGATGTAATCGCTGTAGCGGTCGAGGAAGGTTTTCTCCTCACCGTCGACGAAGGCGGCAGCCCCCGGATGCACCAGGATGGTGGCGTCCTTGTCGGTGTCGGGGGTCTCGATCTTGGCCGCGAGCGGGAAATCGGTCTTGAGCGACTGCCGGATCGAGAACAATTGCCGCGTGAACGCCGCGATCGTCGAATCCGAGATGCTCTTTCGGGCGACGATGTGATGCGAGAAGCTGATGGTCTTGACCTCGTCATCGGGCCGGTCGGCGGCGCCGAGCGAGCCGGCGGGGATTTCCGCGGCCTCATAGGCGGGGTGGTTCTGTGCGATCGCTTCCGAGGCGTCGATGGCGAGGAAGGTGGGCGCGCCGCCGTCGCGGGTCGATGCCGCGATCGCGTCGATCGTGATCTTGCTGTTGGCAGGGCCGGCGGCGAGATAGGCATCCGCCTTCTGGTTGCGGATGGCTTCGACGGCCTCATTGGCCGGGAACTGGACGATGTCGACCTTCAGGGGATCAACGCCATATTGCTGCAGGATCATCTTCAGCAAATTGACATTGGCCGGGGTGCGGCCGACGACGCCGATCTTGTGGCCGGCAAGCTGCGCGATCTTGGTGATCTTCGCGGCCTTCTTGCCCTTGCCCTTCGCGGCGGGCGGAACCCATATCACCACGATATTCTTGCGCAGGGTCGCGACCGCTTGCGCGTTCTTCGGCACGTCGAGATCGCCGCGGATGATGGCAAGATCGGCCTTGCCGTCGGCGAGCGTCTGCGCGCTTGCGGGGGCGCCATCGGTCGGCACCAGCCGCAGCCGGACCTGGCTATGCTGCTGATTGTGGAAGGCCTGGGCGAGGGCCTGCACCACCTTGATGTCGTCGCTGTTGGCAGGTCCCACCGCGATTCGCAGGGTCACCGGACGCATAGCAAAATAGTAGCCTGCGGCCAGCGCGCCGATGATGGCCAGCAGGCCCGCGATCATCACGAAAGCCAGCCGCTGCCGCGCGGAACGGCGCGGACTAGGCTTTATGTCGGCGGGGCCGGGGCCGTCGGTCATCGATCTCGCAAACAATCGTTTGGGGCTCAATTTCAAAACTACCAACGCGCTTACAGCACCGATTGTAGCAAATTCCTGAGACAGCCGGGGTTACATCTGCGTCATGGTTACCAGCGGCCATAGGACGCGATTTCGGCCTTAATTTCGGCATGGATCCCATTCCGCGGGTTGGTGGTTAGGTTAAAGTCAGGTTCAAACGGGAGGCGCGCCATGATCGAACGGCTGTCAGCGGAAGCAAGGGAAGCCGCGCTTGGGGAGTTGGCGGGCTGGGCGGAGACGCCAGGACGCGAGGCCATTACCAAGACCTTCGTATTCAAGGACTTCAACGAGGCCTTCGGTTTCATGTCCCGCGCCGCTTTGATCGCGGAGAAGCGCGACCATCACCCCGAATGGAAGAACGTCTACAAGACCGTCGAGGTGGTGCTGGCAACCCATGATGTCGACGGGCTGACCAAGCGCGACATCGACCTTGCCAAGTCCATGAACGCGATTGCAAGGCAGCTCGGGGTCGGCTGACGGATCCATTGCAACCTTGCGCTGGTTGGCCGACATCACCAGATTCGCAGCATCCGCCGCCGGACAGACGTGCGGGGAGGAGCCTGGCAATGGCAACGACCGAACACAGCGTGGGATTCGAGCCTGCCGACCGGCTGGCGCAGGACCGCGACAGCGTACGCCGCCGGTTCTGGATCAAGTTCAAGAAGGTGGTGGCGAGACTGCCTTTCGCCGAGGATTTGCTCGCGGCCTATTACTGCGCCTTCGACCGCCAGACGCCGCGCCACGTCCAGGCGGCGCTATTGGGTGCGATCGCCTATTTCATCCTGCCGTTCGACTTCATTCCCGACATGCTGCCGATCCTCGGCTTCACCGACGATGCCGCTGTTCTCGCGACCGCGATCCGCCTGGTGGCAAACCACATCACGCCGGAGCATCGCGAGGCAGCGCGTGCGAGGTTGAAGCGCGGGATGGATGGATCGTCTCTCGATCCGTCGTAAGTTTCGTAGGGTGGGCAAAGGAGCGATAGCGACGTGCCCACCGTCCTTGCTGTGCGCGTGAAGGTGGGCACGCTGACGCTTTGCCCACCCTACGCAGAATCTCTTCAGCTCCCCGGATGCAGGATCACCTTGCCCATTGCCTTGCGGCCGGCGAGCACCTTTAGCGCTTCGGCGGTCTGCGACAGCGGGAAGGTGCGGTCGACATGCGATGAGATCTTGCCCTCCGCGGTCCACTGCACGAGCTTCTGGAGGTTGCTGCGGTTCTTCTCCGGATTGAGCCGCGCCCAGGCGCCCCAGAACACACCTCTGATATCGCAGCCCTTCAGCAGCGCGAGGTTGAGCGGGATCTTCGGGATTTCGCCGGCGGCAAAACCGATCACCAGGAAGCGGCCTTCCCACGCGGTGGAACGCAGCGCGGCTTCGGCGTAGGAGCCGCCGACCGGATCGAACACGATGTCGGCGCCCTTGCCATTGGTCAGCCGGCGCAGGCCTTCCTTCAAATCTTCCTTGGCGTAGTTCAGCGTCAGCTCGGCGCCGTGTTGTTTGGCGAATGCGAGTTTCTCGTCCGACGAGGCGCAGGCGATCACCTTGAGGCCCATCAGTCTGCCGAGTTCGCAGGCCGCAAGCCCGGTGCCGCCGGCGGCGCCCAGCACCGCGAGCGTCTCGCCCGGCTTCGGGCTGGCGCGATCTTCCAGCGCATGCAGCGCGGTGCCGTAGATGATGAAGATGCCGGCGGCGCGGTCGTAGTCGAGATTGTCGGGAATTCTCACGATCGAGTTTGCCGAGAGCGCGATCTTGTCGCGCGCGCCGTTGTGGCCGCAGGATGCGGCGACGCGGTCGCCGACCTTCAGATCGGTGACGCCTTCGCCGACGCTCTCGATCACGCCGGCGACTTCGGCGGCCGGCGAGAACGGGAACGGCGGCTTGATCTGGTACTTGCCCTGGATCATCAGGATGTCAAAGAAATTCAGCGCCGCCGCCTTGATCGCGATCACGGCTTCGCCCGGACCGGCCACGGGATCCGGCACATCAGCCAGCACGAGATCGTCGGGTTGACAGTATTGCGAGCAGAGGATGGCTTTCATGGACACACCTGAGTTTCGGACGCAGAAGGGTTGAAAGCTTCTTGCCGGATTTACGGCTGAGCGACAATACAACGCGGAGGGATCAAACTATGTTTGAAAAAGGCCTGCTGGCGACAAAACGCATCCTGATTACCGGCGGCGGCTCCGGCCTTGGCGCGGCGATGGGACACCGTTTTGCGGAGCTCGGCGCCGAACTGATCATCTGCGGCCGGCGGCTGGAATTACTGGAGGAGACCGCAGCCAAATTCCGCAGCGAGTTTGGCGGCAAAGTCTCAACCGCGCAATGCGACATCCGCGACGGCGCCGCGGTCGAGGCGATGATGGACCAGGTCTGGCAGGACGCGCCGATCGACATTCTCGTCAACAATGCTGCCGCAACCTTCATCGCGCAGAGCGAACATCTGTCATTCCGTGCGGCGGACGCGATCCTGGCGCCGACGCTGCACGGCACGCTGTATTGCACGCTCGCCGCCGGCCGGCGCTGGATCGAGGGCCAGCACAGGGGCGTGGTGCTCTCGATCCTGTCGACCTCGACCATCACCGGGCGCGCCTTCACCGTGCCGTCGTCGATGGCCAAGACCGCGGTGCTGGCGATGACCAAAAGCCTTGCGGTCGAATGGGGACCGAAGGGCATCCGCACGGTGGCGATTGCGCCGGGCGCGTTCCCGACGCCTGGCGCGACCGGACAATTGCGTCCCGAGGGGCGCGGCGAGAGCTGGGCACATCGCAATCCGCTCGGCCGCCCCGGCGAGCATTCGGAGCTTGCCAACCTCGCGAGCTTCCTGATCTCCGACCAGGCCGGCTACATTAATGGCGAGATGGTGGTGCAGGACGGCGGCTCGCATTTGCGCAGTTCCGGGGCCGAAGACCTGCTGCAATGGACCGACGCGCAGTGGGAGCAACAACGGGTGGCGCGCGCCAAAGGGTGATCGCGGAATGACGCGCTGCGGCGATCGCCGCATCCAGGGCTAACTGCCTTCCCAAACAGACATTTCCCCGCTATCCATCCGTACCGGCGGACGGGGATCGCCGGGCCATCTTCCAGTCACAATGATGGGGGAACCAGTTGTCCGTGCGGCAAATACTGACATCGCTGGTTGCCTGTGCCGTGGCGTGCGGGATCACGTCCCTTGCGCAGGCGCAAGGGACGAAGAAGGACGCGGCGAAACCCGCGGCCGTGGCCAAGCCTGCGGCTTCGCCGGCAGCGGTGGCTGCCGCCGGCGGCGCCGAGCCGACGCTGATTGGCCAATTCGGCACCTGGGGCGCCTATACCGCGATGCCCAACGGCAAGAAGGTCTGCTTCGCGCTGGCCAAGCCGTCGTCGTCGAAGTCCAACCCGGCGAATCGCCCGCGCGATCCAGCCTATGCCTTCGTCTCGACCCGCCCGGCTGAAAAGGTCGTCAACGAAATCTCGATCATGATCGGCTACACGCTGAAGCCGGGCTCCGAATCGACACTCCAGGTCGGCGGCGGTACTTACGCGATGTACACCCAGGGCGACGGCCTCTGGATCAAGAACGCGGCTGAGGAAGAGCGGCTGGTGGACGCCATGCGCAAATCGGCCGACGCCACCGTGAAGGGCATCTCGGCCAAGGGCACCGAGACCACGGATACGTTCGCGCTGAAGGGCCTGGCGCAGGCGCTCGACCGGCTGGGGCAGGACTGCCGGCGTTAGGGCATTTGGGCCGAATCAGCGTTGTTTATGGGCCGCAGAAGGCCTATTTGAGGACCGCGGCGTAGGGTGGGCAAAGGCGCAAAGCGCCGTGCCCACCATTTTCGTCCATTGCTTTTGAAGGTGGGCACGCTTCGCTTTGCCCATCCTACGGCTTGAAAGCCAAATCTGATGTCGATGACTGACTCCGCGGCCAATACGCCGCTCGAAAAGCTTCCGCTCGAAACCTATGTGCCGCCGGCCAAGCCGTCGCTGATCGGGCTGTCGCGCGCCGAGATCGCCGATCGCCTTGGCGAGATCGGCGTTGGCCCCTCGCAGCGCAAGATGCGCAGCCAGCAGCTCTGGCACTGGATGTATTTCCGCGGTGCCGAGAACTTTGCCGAGATGACCAGCATCTCGAAGGACATGCGCGCCGAGCTGGAGCAGCATTTCACCGTCGATCGCCCCGAGGTGGTGGCCGAGCAGACCTCCAACGACGGCACCCGCAAATGGCTGCTGCGGCTGCCGAGCGGCGACACGCTCGAGCGGCCGCACGAGGTCGAATGCGTCTACATCCCCGAGACCGACCGCGGCACGCTCTGCGTCTCCTCGCAGGTCGGCTGCACGCTGAACTGTTCGTTCTGCCACACCGGCACACAGCGGCTGGTGCGCAACCTCACCGCCGGCGAAATCGTCGGCCAGGTGATGGTGGCGCGCGATCGTCTCAATGATTGGGCCGACCGCGAGGATGGCACGCGCCGCGTCACCAACGTCGTGATGATGGGGATGGGCGAGCCGCTCTATAATTTCGACGCGGTGCGCGATGCGCTGTTGATCGTCGGCGACAATGAAGGCATCGGCATTTCCCGACGTCGCATCACTTTGTCGACCTCGGGCGTGGTGCCGAACATCAAGCGCACCGGCGAAGAAATTGGCGTGATGCTCGCGATCTCGCTGCACGCGGTGCGCGACGAATTGCGCAACGAGCTGGTGCCGCTGAATCGCAAATATCCGATCGCCGAACTGTTGCAGGCCTGCCGCGACTATCCCGGCGCGTCGAACGCGCGGCGCATCACCTTCGAATATGTGATGCTCAAGGGCGTCAACGATTCGCTCGACGATGCGAAGCTGCTGGTGAAAATGCTCAAGGGCATCCATGCCAAGATCAATCTGATCCCGTTCAATCCGTGGCCCGGCACGGCTTACGAATGCTCGGACTGGGATCAGATCGAGAAATTCTCCGAATATATCTTCAACGCCGGCTATTCCTCGCCGGTGCGCACCCCGCGCGGCCGCGACATCCTCGCTGCCTGCGGCCAGCTCAAGTCGGAGACCGAAAAGCTCTCGGTGCGCGAGCGCCAGGCGCTGCGCGCGATGGCGATGACGGATTGAGAATGTCTCGCTGTACCCAATTCTTCATTGCGAGGAGCGAAGCGACGAAGCAATCCATGTCTCAGCAAGCGGTGAGATGGATTGCTTCGCTTCGCTCGCAATGACGGAGAATTTCTGACATGGCCCTGATTGGCCGCCTGTTCGTCATCGCGCTCGCTTTCCTCCTGGCCTGCTTCGTCGCCGGGATCATCGTGGTCGGCGCGGTGCTCTATCCTGAGATCAGCAATTTCGGCGACGCGCCGATCGACCAGAGTGCGATCGACATCGTGCTCGGCTTCGGTTTCATCTTCATCTCCGGTTTCGCACTACTGCCGGCACTGATCGTGGTGCTGATCACCGAGGCGTTCTATATCCGGAGCGTGCTGGCCTATGCCGTCGGCGGCGCGATCGTCGGGGCGGCCTGCTATCTCGGCCTGATCCCGTTCGACCCCAATACGATGCACTTCGATGGCATCGTGCGCCGGCACCTGGAAATCATGACCGGCGCCGGCATCGTCGCCGGCCTGGTCTACTGGCTGGTTGCCGGCCGCACCGCCGGCGCCTGGCGCGAGCCGCCGCGCCGGTTACCGCCGCCTCCGTTGCCGTCGCAATCACGGCCGCAACCGTGATGCTTCCCATGCCCCACAGCCTCCGCTAAACCGCGCGCCATGAACCGGACCGGACTTGTCATCGCGCTCGGCCTCGCGCTCGTTATCGGCCTCCTTTTCGGGGTCTATCCCGAGCTCGACCTGAAGCTGGCGGCGCTGTTCTACGACAACGCGCAGAACGTCTTTCCATTGAAGCTCGACGCGGTCGCCGCCTTCGCGCGCGATGCGGCGATGTGGATCGCCTGGGCGTTCGTGGTGCCGGCGTTGGTGACCATCGTGGTGAAATTCATCCGACCGGAACGGCCGATGCTGATGTCCGGCCGCGCCGCGGTCTTCCTGCTGGTGACGATGCTTCTGTCGGCCGGCGTCCTCACCAATCTCACCTTCAAGAGCTATTGGGGCCGGCCGCGGCCGGTGGCGGTCAATGTGTTCGGCGGCGACAAGCCGTTCGTGCCGTGGTGGGATCCGCGGGGTACTTGCGCGCGCAACTGCTCGTTCTTCTCCGGCGAGGGTGCGACCGCGTTCTGGACCTATGCGCCGGCCGCCCTGGCGCCGCCGGCCTGGCGGCCGCTCGCCTATGTCGGGGCGACTGTGTTCGGCATCACGACCAGCGGCCTGCGGATGGCCTTTGGCGGTCATTTTTTCACCGACGTCGCCATCGCCGGCCTGGTCTCGTTCCTGGTGATCTGGCTGGCCTATGCCCTGATCTACCGCTGGGCCGCGACCCGGGTCACCGACGCCCAGGTCGACGCCGCGCTGACACGGCTGGCCTGGCCGGGCTACCGGCTGACCCAGCGCTGGCGCGGCCGCGACGTCGGGCCGGCGCCGTCGGTGTGAGCACCGAGGCGCGATTAAACGCGTGCCCATCCCTTGGAAATTTGTTATTCGCGCAGCCAAACAGCCACCGATATCAGACCGATTGGACGCTCCATGAGTACGATCCTGAAAAGCCTGCCCAAAGGGGAAAAAGTCGGCATCGCTTTCTCGGGCGGGCTCGACACGTCGGCCGCGCTGCTGTGGATGAAGCAGAAGGGCGCCAAGGTCTTTGCCTACACCGCCAATCTCGGCCAGCCTGACGAAGCCGACTACGACGAGATCCCGCGTAAAGCACTTGAGTTCGGCGCCGAAAAAGCCCGCCTGGTGGATTGCCGCACCCAACTGGCGCACGAAGGCATTGCCGCGATCCAGTCCGGCGCCTTCCACATCTCGACCGGCGGCATCACCTATTTCAACACCACGCCGCTCGGCCGCGCCGTCACCGGCACGATGCTGGTTGCGGCCATGCAGGAGGACGGCGTCAACATCTGGGGCGACGGCTCGACCTACAAGGGCAACGACATCGAGCGCTTCTACCGTTACGGCCTGCTGACCAATCCGTCCTTGCGAATCTACAAGCCGTGGCTCGACCAGCAATTCATCGACGAACTCGGCGGCCGGGCTGAGATGTCGGCATTCATGACCGCGCAGGGTTTCGCCTACAAGATGAGCGCCGAGAAGGCGTATTCGACCGACAGCAATCTGCTCGGCGCCACCCACGAGGCCAAGGATCTCGAAAGTCTCGACAGCGGCATCACCATCGTCAATCCGATCATGGGCGTGCCGTTCTGGCGCGACGACTGCGCCGTCAAGGCCGAGAAGGTCGTCGTGCGTTTCGACGAGGGCCAGCCGGTCGCGCTGAACGGCCAGAGCTTTGCCGATCCGGTCGCGCTGTTCCTCGAGGCCAACGCCATCGGCGGTCGCCATGGCCTCGGCATGAGCGATCAGATCGAGAACCGCATCATCGAGGCCAAGAGCCGCGGCATCTACGAAGCGCCCGCGATGGCGCTGCTGCACATCGCCTATGAACGTCTGGTCACCGGCATCCACAACGAGGACACCATCGAGCAATACCGGATCTCTGGCATGCGGCTTGGTCGCCTGCTGTATCAGGGCCGCTGGTTCGATTCACAGGCGTTGATGCTGCGCGAGACCGCGCAGCGCTGGGTGGCGCGCGCCATCACCGGCGAGGTGACGCTCGAGCTGCGCCGCGGCAACGACTATTCGATCCTGAACACCGAGAGCCCGAACCTGACCTATGCGCCGGAGCGGCTGAGCATGGAGAAGGTGGAGGACGCCGCGTTCACGCCCGAACACCGTATCGGCCAGCTGACGATGCGCAACCTCGACATCTCGGATACCCGCGCCAAGCTCAAGCTCTACACGGAGAAGGGCTTGCTCTCGGGCGGCCAAGGCTCCGATATCTTCAAGCTCGAGAACGACAAGGGCTGAGCCTCTCCGTCGTCCCGGGCAAGCGAAGCGCGACCTGGGACCCATACGCCGCGGCTCGCGCTAGGGGCACAAGCGCCGTTGCCTTTCTTCTCCAACTCCACTCGGTGGTAATGGGTCCCGGCCTTCGCCGGGACGACGCGGGGGTGAGAGTCGCGGCTTACTTCACCCTGAGCGCATCCAGCAGCGAGCGGAAGGCGCGCGCGTAATCGGTGCCGGCCTTGCCGATGTCGGGGCCGGCTGACACCGCGACCGCCGCTTCGGTCACCGCGCCGAGCAGCAGCCGCGCCAAAGGCTCGATCGGCTGCTTCGCGATCACGCCGGCCTCCATTGCCGCGGCAATCGCACGGGGAAACTTGCCGCCGAAATGTTTGGCGTCGATCTCGCGCCAGCGTTCCCAGCCGAGCACCGCTGGGCCATCGCGTAAAATGATCTGGCCGGTCGGGCCCTTGGAGCAGGCCGCGAAATAGCCCTGCGTTCCCGCCGCCATCGCGGCCAGCGGATCGTTCTCGGCGCGCGAGATGCGGTCGAGATCGGCGACGAGGTCGAGCGAGACCTGCTCGAACACAGCTTCGAACACCGCCTCCTTGGTCGCGAAGTGATGATAGACCGCGCCCTTCGCCACGCGCGCGCCGGCGGCGATGTCGTCGATCGTCGTCGCCGCAAAGCCGCGCTCGCCGAAGATGCGCCGCGCCGCCTTGACGATTGCAGCTTTGGTTTTCTCGCGCCGCTCGGCCTGGGTTGCCATGACGCGTGTCTAGCGCAGTTCCGTGGCCGAGCCAATTGACTTACAGACCCGTAGTCGGTAAATACCGACCATCAGTCGGTAAGTAAGGAGATCGAGGATGCCCTCACTCAAGACCCTGCAGGCCTTCGCCGATACGGTCGAAGCCAACGACCATGTCGGCGCCATCAAAAATTTCTACGCGCCTGAGGCCCGCACCCAGGAAAATGACGGCGAATGGCGGGTCGGCCGCGAGGCGCTGGCGGCGCGCGAAGCCGCGGTGCTGGCGTCGGTGGCCGGCGTCAAGACCACGCGGCTCGGGCCGCTGCTGATCGACGGCGATCGCGCCGCGATCTGCTGGCGGTTCGAGTTCACCGGTAAGGACGGCAAGGTCCGCAGCATGGAGGAAGTCGCCTGGCAGACCTGGCGCGGCGACGAATTGATCGAGGAGCGGTTTTTCTACGATCCGCAGCAGATGGCGCGGTGACAAATTCGTAGCCCGGATGAAGCGTAGCGAAATCCGGGACGGTCCAACCACTGCCGAGAAAGCCCCGGATTGCGCTTCGCTTCATCCGGGCTATGCGGCTCGCTTTCAGGGGGAAGGGAAGGACAAACAAAAATGGCCGGGATAGCTCCCGGCCATTTTGTATCGTGCTTTGAGCCCGCTCAGCGCGGTGGAGGAGCCGCAGAAGCCTGGCCGCCATTGAGCAGCGGCGTAATGCGGCGGACGGTGACGCGCCGGTTGATGCGGCTCGGTCCGTCGGTCTGCTCCTTCAGATATTGCGAGCCATAGCCCTGCGACGTCAGGTTCTCGGCCGGCACATTGAACTGCTGCGTCAGCAGCTCGGCGGCGGATTGCGCACGGCGGTCGGACAGCGACAGATTGTCGGTGTCGTTGCCGGTCGCGTCGGTATGGCCCTCGATCAGGAACACCTCGCGCGGATTGCGCTGGATCGCCCGGTTGAGGCCGTCGGCGATGGCCTGCAGCTTGGCCGCCTGGTCCGGCGGAATCTCCCACGAGCCCGAGTCGAAGTTGATGCTGTTGACGTCGATCGACGGCATCAGCATGCGCACGTTCGGGCTGTAGCGGATTTCGTCGAGCGTATAACGCCGCGCGATCCGGTCCACCGGTGGCGCCTCCATGGTGTCGTAGATCACGTCCGGCGCCGCACTGTCGGATTCGACGATGTAGCGATCGTAGGGGATGCGAACCACCGGCGGCGGCAGGTCGACATAGAAGCCGCCGACCGCGCCCGGATCGCGATAACTGTTGTCGATGATGATGATCTCGCGGCCGCCGGCATCCCTTCGGATCCGGCGCAGCATCTGGCCGTCGGGGCCGACCACGGTGATGATCTCGCTGCCGTCGGGACGGATGATGACCGTGCGGGTCTCGCCGCCGACGGTCTCGGTGCGGATGTCGCGGGCGCCATAGCGGAAGCGATAATTATCGTCGCCGCGGACATAGGCCTGTCCGCCCGGATCGCGGATGATGATCCTGTCCGGCTCGGTGTAGATGGTGCGGCCGCCTTCGACGACCTCCTGCCGCTGGTTGTGCAGGTCGGCAATGGTCGCGCCGATGACGACGCCGGCCACCACGCCCGCACCGACCGCGGCGCCGATGGCGAGCGGCCTCAGATTGTCATGCCGCGGCGGCGGCGGCAGGGGTCCAGCGACCGTCGGCGCGGTCCGGAAGGCCGAGGAGACCGTCGGCGGGGCATATTGTGCTTTGCCGGGCGGTGGCGTCGCGGCCGCCGAGCCGGGCACGACACCCGGCGCGGCAGGGCCGCCAGGACGGATGAACGATGCCGCCCCGCCTGCCGGCGGAGCGCCGGCAGCCGGAGTCTGCGCAGGCGCTCCCGGCACGACGCTGGGTCGTCCCTGCGGGCCCGGAACTGGCGCCGGAGGCGTTCCGGCGGCCGGGGGCTGTCCGGGCAAGGCGCCCGGACGTGCCGGCGGCTGTGCGCTTCCGGCAGCAGGCGGTGTCGTCGCCGCGGGTGCGGCTGGTGTCGCGGGCGCGGCGCCGGGCGGCGTGCCAGGGGCCGGCCTTGCGCCGGCCGGAGGTCCGCCCTGCGGGCGTACTCCCGGTGCTGGGGCGGGCGGAGTAGCAGGCGCGGCTGGCGCAGGGGTCGCTGCCGCGGGAGGGGTCACGGGGCGCGCCGCTGGCGCAGCCGCGGGTGGCAGCGGAGCCGGGCGTGCAGGCTCGGCCGCTGGCGGCGTGGGGCGCGCGGGAGTTGCTGCCGGTGGCGGCAGTGGCGTCGGTCGAGCCGGTGCGGCCGCCGGGGGCGGCGTCGGATGTGTGGGGGCTGCGGCGGGCGGCGGGGGCGGCGTCGGTCGCGCAGGCGCGGCTGCGGGTGGTGCGGGCGGTGTCGGATGCGCCGGAGCAGCCGCGGGCGGCGGAGGTGGTGGTGTCGGCCGTGCCGGAGCCGCAGGCGGCGGCGGTGCGGGGTGCGGTGCTGCGGCCGGGGGCGCCGGTGGGTGCGGCGCGGCTGCGGGTGGCGCGGGCGGCGCCGGATGGGCAGGAGCGCCCGGAGCGGGCCGCGGCTTCGGCTTTCCATCCGGGCCGAGTTCTTCCCTCGGCTGCGCCTGTGCGACGACGAGCGGTGAGATTTGCGCATGCGATGCTGAAGCGGCGAACTGCATCACCGTCAGCGCAGTCGTGGCAAGCAGCACGAGACGAAGCTGTGTCATGTTATTGGAATCCCCGGCGGAAGGTCTGGGCAGGAAGGAAGAAACGTGAAAGCCGAACAATTCGGCGGTAAGATGAACAGCCAGCCGTTAGGCCGGATTGTGGCAGCCCACGAATCACTGGCGCACTTTATTTCGACATCGTAACGGGTTGCACGCGCATTTGTTCACTGCGCATTCAGAAGAAACGCTCAGACACAGAACATCCATCGCGGAATTCGGTCGCACCCGCGGCTCACCGGGCGGCGAGGCGATCTGTCGCAGGCGGCGGGCCGGTGGGACCAGGCGGTCCAGGCACTGGCAACTCCTCCGGCGTGTAGCCGGGCAATTCGTCCGGCCGCGGCGGCTCGCCGGGTTCGCGCACCGGCGGCGGGATCTCTGGATTGGGATTGCCCGGAGGAATTCCGGGCGGCGGTTCGCTCGGCGTTCCCGGCGTCGCAGGTGGAATCTCGGGAGGTTCAATCGGCATTCACATCAACTGGCCGCGCGCTGCGATGTTCCTGTTCCGCGCGCGGAAACTCATCACGGCGTGTGACAGACCGCCTCGATGTTGTGGCCATCCGGATCAAGCACGAACGCGCCGTAGTAATTGGGATGGTAGTGCGCGCGGATGCCGGGCGGGCCATTGTCGCGGCCACCGGCTGATACCGCGGCCTTGTAGAACGCATCCACGGTGGCGCGATCCTTGGCAACGATGGCGATATGTACCGGCTTGTTCATTGCGCCTTCGCCGCCGATCCAGAAATCCGGTTTGCCATTGGCGCCGAAGCCGGCCGCGGGATCATGCCCGGTCTGTTCCGCCGTCACTTCCATGATCAAGCTGTAGCCGAGCGGCGCCAACGCGATCTGGTAGAACACCTTGGCGCGCGAATAGTCGGATACCGAAAAGCCGATATGGTCGATCATCGCGGGCCTCCCTTCGTGAATTTTTGTAGTCCCGTCATTGCGAGCGAAGCGAAGCAATCCATCCGTCCGCTAGCTCTGTGACAATGGATTGCTTCGCTTCGCTCGCAATGACGGGATAGGCGAAACTCAGCTGGCTCACCCCCGCACGAGCAGCGTGTTGCTCCGCGTCCGGCCCTGCTCGACATAGCCGCGCGAGTGCATGTCGGCAATGCAGTCGTCGGTCCACTCATCCTTCGACAGGTGCTCGATCACGACCGCGCCGGGCCAGAGCGCTTCCGGTGCATCCCGGAAGAAGCCGATCAGCACGCGGTCCTCAAAACCCTCGACGTCGATCTTCAGCGCATCGACCCTGGTCGCGCCGGCCTCGTCGAGAATGCGCTGCAGCCGCAGCGACGGCACCTTGAACGCCTTGCCCGAGGGCACACCAGAGACGATGTGGCTGGCGCCGAGATTGTCGCCGTCGGTCTCGATCATCAACTCGCCGTCGGTCGGACCGGCGGCGGCCGCAACGAGGCGCACCTGCGGATAGCCGGAGGCCTGTGTGTTGAAAGCGAGCCGCGCATGCGTCATCGGATGCGGCTCGATCGCGATCACCTTGCCATTGGGCCCGACATCGCGCGCCAGCGCCAGCGCGTAGGTGCCGACATTGGCGCCGAGATCGACGAAGGTGCTGCCTGCGCCGACATGCCGGCGCAGGAAGTCGAGCTCCTCGAGATTGTAGTTGGGATTGAACAGGGCGCCGCGCTCGGTCGCGCTCGCCTGGTGATAGAAGCGGAACGAGGCGCCCTGATACGGCACGTCGAGCGGCCCCGAACCGAGCAGATTGACCAGCCGCGACAGCCACGGCCGGAACGCGCCGCGTTTCAGTCCGCTGTTGTGCGCCAGGCGGATGATGGCGGCCTGCGCCGCATTCGGCGCAAACGCGCCGAATGGCGCCGGCGAAGTATCGTTGCTGGGGATCAAGCGTTGTCCTCATCAAAAGCGGCGCATGCATAGCCGGTTTTGCGGGGGGCGCCAACGGACCTTGTCGTGGCGCGTCAAGTGAGGGTTCTGCAACCCCCATCACGGCGCCGCCGGCGCTCGATCCTGCCTGACGTTGCGCGACCGCGCGGCCTTCTGCAGCATGCGCGCGAGCTGCTCGGCCGAATAGGGCTTTTGCAGCAGCTCGAAGCCGTGGCTGCCTTGCTGCGCCAGCGTCTGGCTGTAGCCCGAGGCGAGCACGACCGGCAGATCGAGTCCCTGCCGGCGGATTTCCTGCGCGAGTTCGATGCCGCTCATGCCGGGCATCACGACATCGGTGAACACCAGATCGTAGCGGCCGGGGTCGATCGCGAGTTCCTCCAGCGCGTGGGTGGCGTTGCCGACCAGCACGGCGGTGTAGCCGAGCTGGTCCAGCGCGTCGGCGGCGAATTTCCCGACCTCGGGATCGTCGTCGACCACCAGCACCGAGGCGCCATGGCCATCGACCGGTGCATCCTCCGTGAGCGGCACTTGCGGCGGACGATTGCCGCTCGCGCGCGGCAGATAGAGCGTGAATGTCGCGCCCTTGCCGAGCTCGCTGGCGACATCAACCTCGCCGCCGGACTGCTTGGCGAAACCGAACACCTGCGACAGGCCCAGGCCGGTGCCCTGGCCGACCTCCTTGGTGGTAAAGAACGGCTCGAAGATGCGGCCGAACATGTCCTGCGGAATGCCAACGCCGGTGTCGGCCACGGAGATCGCGATATGGCCATGCGGGCTCGGCGGAGCAGCGCTCGCGGACGGCAGCGCGTCGGTCCGGCGCACCGCGATCGTGAGCCGGCCGACACCATCCATGGCGTCGCGCGCGTTCACCGCCATGTTGATCACAGCGGTCTCGAATTGGCCCGCATCGGCGTTGACGAGGCAGGGTTCGTCCGGCACCTCGGTGACGATCTCGATGCGCGATCCGATCAGGGTTGCGATCATCTCGCTCAGGGTATGAATGCTCCGGCCGGCATTAAACACTTCGGGCTTCAGCGTTTGCCGGCGCGCGAAGGCCAGCAACTGGCCGGTCAGCCTGGCGGCGCGGTTCACGGTGTTGGAGATCGCGTCGATGTAGCGCTGCCGCCGCGGCTCCGGCAGGTCCGGCCGCCGCAACATATCGGCCGATGCGCGGATCACCGTCAGGAGATTGTTGAAGTCGTGCGCGACACCGCCGGTGAGTTGTCCGAGCGCCTCCAGCCGCTGGCTGTGCCGCAGCGCCTCCTCGGCCTCCGCGCGCTTGCCGGCTTCCTCGTACAGGCGCTGCGTTCTGCGGAACGCCAGCGCAAGCAGGCCAAACAGCAGCAGGGTGGCCGGGACCCCGAAGATCAGGTGCTGGGCCATGGTCGCAATCCAGCGCGCCCGGATCGCTGAGGTTTCCAGCCCGGCGGTGACATAGATCGGGTATTCCGCGAGTCGCTGATAGCGCAGACGCCGTTCGATGCCGTCGCCCGGCAAGTTGATCGTGACAAGACCGGCCTGCGGGTTGGCGACGAGCTGTTGCCCGAGCGCTCCGCCCGGCTCGAACCGGAACGCGCGGGCGATGGCCGGGAAATGGGCCAGCACGGCGCCGTCAGCCCGGATCAGCGCAAAGAAGCTGCCGCGTTCATAGCCGATCCGCGCATAGAAATTCTCGAAATAGTCGGGGATCACGGATGCCTGGACAACGCCGCCGAAGCTGCCGTCCTCATTGGTCCGCCGGCGGCTGACGCCGAAGAACGGCGATCCCTGATAGGGCGCCCGTGGCGTCAAGGCTTCGCCGATGAAGGTGCCGACGTCCTGGTCGACATGCGACCTGAAGTAGTCGCGATCCGAGAAATCGATGGCAGGGGCGGGCACCGTCAGGCTGTTGACGAGCGCATGGCCCCTGGCGTCGAAGATCCAGGCCGATTTCATTTGCGGCAGCGACGCCGCGAACTGGCTGAGGCGCTGATGCAGGCTCTCCTGGCGCGCAGCGATCTCGGCATCGGGGAGACCGCGGATCATCTCGGCGATCTCCGACAGGCTGCCGTCGATGGTCTCGAACACCTTGAGCGCGTGCTCGTGGGTGACGTCGAGCGTGCGGGCGATCTCCCGGTCGGCGGCCTCGTTGGTCGAAACCCAGGCCATCGCGGAGGCAAAAACGAACAGCGCCAGCGGGAAGGCCAGCGAGGCGGCCATCATCCATCGCAGCAGTCTCAGCGAATTCCGTTGTGCGGTCTGCACGGGCGCTCCGGCTCCGGGGCGGACCTTAACGCAAACCATCGCGCGGGAGAAAGCGAAACCCCGCCTCCGGGTCAGGCTGGCGGGCGCGGTCGGCCGTTTTACGACCGCGTCGGCCGCGCGCGCCAGTCAGGCGGAAAATCCCGCGAAACTTGCTATTTTTAAGGGTTCTAAAACCCGCTACGGGCAAACGCTTGACCGCATGATTACCTGCTGGAAAAGAGGCCGCATGACAGGCGATCAAAAAAGCTCAGGGGATATCCGGCTCGGCCTTGCGGATCGCGGTTTTTCCGGAAAAATTCTCAAGCTCGATACGCAGGTGACGGGTTCGTCGCTCTCTCCGGAGGAACTGGAGCAGCGGCTGGTCGAGATGGGCTTTGTCGAGGGGGCGCGCGTGGAAATCCTGCATGAGGGCGCGATCCGTCGTGATCCGATCGCGGTGCGCGTCGCCAACATCACGATAGCGCTGCGCCGGAGTGAAGCCATGGCAGTGATCGTAGAATGACAGTGATCGTCGAATGACAACCGCGTCCCTGCGCCTGGCCCTGGTCGGCGCGCCGAACACCGGCAAGACCTCGCTGTTCAACAGGCTGACCGGCAGCACCCAGAAGGTCGCCAACTATCCCGGCGTCACCGTCGAGCGCAAATCCGGTAGCTTCTCCACGCCGGAGGGCCGCAGCGTGACCGTGCTCGACCTGCCCGGCACCTATTCGCTGCGCGGCCGCAGCCCGGACGAGGAGATCACGCGCGACATCGTGCTCGGGCGCTTTGCCGGCGAGGCGATGCCGGATCTGGTGCTCTGTATCGCGGATGCGACCAATCTGCGGCTGACGCTGCGCCTTGTCCTCGAGCTGAAGCGCGTCGGCCGCCCGATGATGCTCGTGCTCAACATGATCGACATCGCGAAGCGCCGTGGTGTCGACATCGACCTCGACCGCATGTCGCAGGAACTCGGCCTGCCGATCGTGACCTCGGTCGCCGTCCGCAAGGGCGGCGTCGACGAGCTGCTCAAGCGGACCGATGAATTCATGGCCCGGTCGCATGAGACGCCGCCGGCCAGTCAATGGGCGACGCCGACGGTTGCCGATCTCAAGGCGGCGCAGCGCGAGGCGGATCGCATTATCGCCGCGAGCGTGACACTGCCGGCCAAGCCGGACACGCTGACCACCCGGATCGATGCCGTGGTGCTGCATCCGGTCGCGGGGCTGGTGATCCTCGCCTTGATCCTGTTCGTGATGTTCCAGGCGGTGTTCAGCTGGGCGCAGCCGGCCATGGACTTGCTGTCGGACAGCTTCTCCGCGCTCGGCCAATTGATCCACGACGTGATGCCCGAAGGCTGGGGCCTGCTGCAGAGTTTCCTGCAGAACGGCTTGATCTCGGGCGTCGGCAGCGTGATCGTGTTCCTGCCGCAGATCATAATGATCTTCCTGTTCATCCTGCTGCTGGAAGATTTCGGTTACATGGCGCGTGCGGCGTTCCTGATGGATCGCATCATGGGCGGCGCCGGGCTGCATGGCCGCGCCTTCATTCCGCTGCTGTCGAGCTTTGCCTGCGCCATCCCGGGCATCATGGCGACGCGGGTGATCGACAATCGCCGTGACCGGTTGACGACTATCCTGATCGCACCGCTGATGACCTGCTCGGCGCGGATTCCCGTGTATACGCTGATCATCTCGGCGTTCGTTCCGGCGACCAGCGTCTGGGGCTGGATCAATTTGCAGGGGCTCGTCATGTTCGGCCTCTACGCGGCCGGCATCATCAGCGCGCTGAGCGTCTCGGCGATCGCAAAGTTCTTGCTGTGGCGCGACCACGCACCGGCGCCGTTCATGCTGGAATTGCCCGACTACAAGGTGCCGCGGCTGAACAGCATCGCGATCGGCGTCTATACCCGCGCCAAGATGTTCCTGTATCGCGCCGGCACCACCATCCTGTCGATGATGGTGCTGATCTGGTTCCTGGCATCGTTCCCGACCGCGCCCGTCGGTGCGGCGGGGCCGGCGATCAATTACAGCTTCGCGGCGATGATCGGTCATGCGATCGAGCCGCTTCTCGCACCGATCGGCTTCAACTGGCAGATCGCGGTGGCGCTGATCCCGGGCATGGCGGCGCGCGAGGTCGCGGTCGCGGCGCTTGGCACCGTCTATTCGATCGAGGGCGGCAAGGAGGCCGCGGATGCGATCGGCCAGGTGCTGGCGCAGAAATGGACGCTGGCGACCGCGCTGTCGCTGCTGGCCTGGTACATCTTCGCGCCGCAATGCGCCTCGACGCTGGCGGTGATCCGGCGCGAGACCGGCAGCTCAATCTGGATGGTGGTGACGTTCGTCTACATGCTCGTGCTGGCCTATGCCGCGAGCTTCCTGACCTTCAATTTGGCGCGGGCGCTGGGCGTGCATTAGTTCCGAGGCCCGGCGTCGGTGGATGAAACTGGCCGAATGAGGCGGTAGAATTCTTCCGAGGGCGCGAGCCAGGCGCTCGGCTGCGAGACCACGCAATGTCGACGTTTGGGCTGGAGCGGGTATTTTGATTTTCGACGGGGCACAGCCTAAAAATGATGTCGGTCGATTTGAAATCAGAGCCTTGCCGGGCAAACGGAGCCCAAAATTGCGTCCATTGCCCCGGGAAGCCGCTTCGGTTGGAATAGTTTTTGCGTCTAGCCGGTAGATGATTTGAGAGTCTGGAGGTGGTGCGATGTTGTATTATTCGACGGACCTTTCCCCCGACGCACACCGAGCCGAGAAGTGGGACGAAGCGGTAGGAGGCGCCCTGTTTCCGTTGCGATGCAGATTTCCATCGGCCAATCCGTTCCACGGGCAGCTCAAAAGCTGGGATTTCGGGAATATTTCACTGGCATGGTTCGATTGTACTGGGGTGCAGTACTCGAGGCAGGCGGGCCGGTGTGCCGCAGGCGATGAGGAAATGGTGCTTGTCTCGTTTCCGATATTGTCTGAGGTGGAATTCTCGCAGGGCGGCGTGAGCCTGTCGTGCGCACAGGGGCAGTTCTTTGCCGAGCGCAGTGGTGTGCCTTATGATTACGTCCAGCCGAAACACAATGAGACTTGGGTTCTGAAGCTCAAATTGCGCACGCTGTCCGCGCATGCAGGACCTCTCGATCGCTTCTTTGGACGCAATTTCGATAGCGCCCAAGGTGTCGGTGGCCTGCTCCTCGACATGATCCGGCTTGCCCCAGTACGGCTCAAAGATGTGCCGGCTCCGCTGTGGGGTAGCGTCGGCCAAACTATCATGGAGCTGTTGACCCTTGCGATCGAAGGGGACGACCGCGTTGTTTCAAGCCGGATGACCGCCGTCCATCAAGCTCACCTTGTCCGGATCGAGCGCTATCTGCGCGAGAACCTGGCCAACCCGGCACTGGCGCCTCGTCTTGTTGCGCAGGCTTGCGGAATATCGGTGCGCTATCTGCACAATCTCTGCAAGGAGAGCGGCGTATCGATTGGCGATCGAATTCGAGAACTGCGGCTTGAGGCCTGCAAGGCCCAATTGAGCGATCCTCTCCGTAATGAGAGCCTCGCCCAGATATGCTATCGCTGGGGCTACAGCGATCAGGCGCAGTTCAGCCGACATTTCCGCGCTCGATTCGGGCTCACACCGAGGGACGCGCGAGCGCGCGCTATTGCAGCTTCAACCGCTGGCCAGCGCGACCGCTCGATGACCAATTGACCTCAGAGACTGTTGCGGCAGACGATGAAGCCGTGCTGCAGCGCAGATTGTCAGGGCCGTTCAGCACTCAGACGCAAAAGGAAGAGCGCGCGTCTGCAAGACCGAGGGTGGCGGAGCCGATATAGTCGTCGTCGGGTTCGGATGCGGCGACGCACAAGGTTCGTCCGATACGACGATGCTGCCACGTCCGACGCCTCGGCTGAACCTCGTGAAGGTGGGCACAAGCGATGCGCAGAGATTTGATTCCGATTGCGGTATGCATTTCAACGTTTGCGGGGGTTGCCTCCGCGGCCGTGGCACAGGAAAAGCCCTGGTGGCCGATTTCGCTAAACGACGCGACAACAGCGCCGGCGAAGATTAGCGACTACACGCCATTGGCCAAAGCCAGCAAGGTGTGGAAGATTTGTGTGCTGTTTCCGCACATGAAGGATAGCTTCTGGAACGCTGTTGATTACGGCGTGGTCGAAGAGGCGCGACGGGAAGGTGTCAGCGTCGCGATCTATGAAGCCGGCGGCTATGATCAATTGCCGAAGCAACTATCGCAATTCGATGATTGCATCGCTTCCGGCTCCGATGCGATCGTACTCGGCGCCATCTCGGAGGCTGGGCTTAAGCAAAAGCTGAGTGAGACCGCGGCTGCGGGGAAGCCCGTCATCGCGATCGCGAATCCCGTCGGCGACGCACCCGCGGCTGGGAAAATCTACGGCGAGTTCACAGCCACCGGCGGCCTGACAGGGACTGAACTCCTCACGTCCCTCGCGGGAAAGCCGGCGCAAGTCGTGACGTTTCCCGGACCTCAGGGATCGGGATGGGCAGAGGCGCTGAACGACGGCTTCCTCAACAAGATCAAGGGGACGCAGATCAAGGTTCTCGATCAGAAGTTTGGCGATACGGGTGTCGGTGTCCAGCTGAAGCTGGTGGAAGATGCGCTTCAAACCTACCCGGACCTGAACGTGATTTGGGGCACCGCACCGACTGCCGAAGCCGCCATCGGCGCGGTCGTGGAAGCTGGCCGTCCCGGCATCGCCATTCTGGCCTCCTATGAAAACCAGGCGATGCTCGACGCCGTCAAGAAGGGAGACATTCTCGGTTTTGCCACCAATTATCCGGTGCTGTCCGGCCGCATCGGCGTGGACATGGCCGTTCGTGTCCTCGAAGGCAAGAAGGCGATCACGACGGCGACTTCGATCCCGCAATTCGTCACCAAGGCTTCGCTCGGAAAGATCAATCTCGATCTGGTGCTGGCGCCGCCGAGCTGGAAGCCCGTCTACAGCGTCAAGGCCGGACAATGATCCGGGCTGCTGCGGGGCCCAAATCCGGCAATGCAGCGCAGCGCGAGGAGCGATCATGATTGCTCCGCCCGGTTCGGTTCTCCTCAGCATTGCCCGGCTCTGCAAGACATTCGGCCGGACCACCGCTCTCGTCGACATGGACTTCGAGCTTCGAACCGGAGAGGTCCATGTCCTGCTCGGCGAAAACGGGGCCGGTAAATCGACCATCATCAACATCGTGACCGGGTTGGTGCGGGCCGACCAGGGCGAGGTGATCGCTCACGGTCGAAGCCTTCTCGGTCTGTCGCCCCATCGTATCAGACAGATGGGGATCAGCGCGGTGTTCCAGGAATTCAGCCTCGTTCCCGGCATGAAGATCGAGGAGAATCTGTTTTTGGGGCAGGAGCGCACCGCCTACGGCCGCCTGTCGAAATCCGCGATGCGCGACAGGGCGCGGCGCGTGCTCGACGATCTCGGATTCGATCGTCCCGTGGACCGGTCTGTCGAGCTGCTGTCCCGTGCCGAACAACAGATGGTGGAGATTGCCAAGGCCCTCTTGAACGAAGTGTCCCTGCTGATCCTCGATGAGCCGACCGCGTCTCTGACCAATGCTGAAGCCGAGAAATTGTTCGGGATCATCGAGCGTCTGAGAGACAAAGGCGTTGGCATCATCTACGTCACGCATCGTATGCCGGAGATCCAGCGGCTTGCGGATCGGGTGACGGTGTTGCGGGATGGCCGGAGAGTGGCCACGATTCCGGCCGGCGCCAAGACCGATGAAGAACTGATCGAACTCATGACCGGCAGGCCGGTCGCGCTGTTCTACCCATCCATAGCTCACAACCCGCAACATCTACGGCTCGCAACGGCGTCCTTGTCCCTTCATGGCGGCGCAGTCGAGCAGGCCAGCATCGAGGTCCGGGCAGGCGAGGTGGTGGGGATCGCAGGACTGGCAGGGTGCGGCAAGTCCGAACTGGCAAGGGCTGTCTTCGGCCTCGAAGCGGTCTCCAGCGGCAGTCTGTCCATGGACGGCGGAGTGATCGCGCGCCCGAGTCCCGCCACGATGCTCGATCGTGGTCTGTGTTACTTCACATCGGATCGGGTCAAGGAAGGCTTGTCGCTCAATCGTCCGATCCGCGAGAATATCGCCATGGCTTCCTTCGGAACCAGGCCTTGGTCACGTTTCGGCCTTCTGGACCGCAGGGCGGAACGCCAACGTGCGCAGGCGATTGCCACGCGCTTGAACATCCGCCCGCTCGACGTCCAAGCGCCGGCAGGTCGCTTGTCGGGTGGCAACAGACAGAAGGTCCTGCTTGCACGCGGGCTGACGCGGGATGTCGGCGTCTTCGTGTTTGACGAACCGACGGTCGGCATCGATGTCGGAGCGAAGCTCGAGGTCTACGCCTTCATCCGCGAGATCACCGAAGCCGGTGCGGCGGTGTTGCTGGTGTCTTCCGACCTTCCGGAAATCCTTCATGTGACGCATCGCGCCTACGTCATGTGCCAGTCGCGCGTCGTCGCCCATCTGCCGCGTGCCGCCTTCAGCGAAACCGCCCTTTTGCGGCACTTCTTCACCACTGATGGCGAGAATCGGACCGCTCCGGTGCTCGATAATGCGGGTGGTGCGCGATGACGGCGCTTGCAGCGGAATCCAGACTTCGGCGCCACCTGCTACGCGGTCCGATTGGCCTGCTGCCGGTGCTGCTGTTGCTCCTTATCGCCGGGACGGCGGCAGCCGAACCTCGATTCCTTAACCCGCTGAATATCGCTAACGTGGCGCGCAACACGGCTTATTTGACCCTGGTGGCGACCGGACAGATGCTGGTGCTCGTGACCGGGGGCTTCGATCTTGCGATCGGCTCTGTTGTCGCGCTGTCGAGCGTCGTGTCGGCGCTGGTGATGGCCAGCCTCTATGTTGTCTGGCCGGACTGGCCTGCGCTTGCGATCGCGGGAGGAGTTGCGGCCGGCCTGGCGACAGGGATTGCAGCGGGCGTATTCAACGGGGTGTGCGTAACGCTTCTCAAGGCGTCGCCTTTCATGGTGACGCTTGGCAGTTTGTCCGCTCTATCGGGATTGGCTTTTTTTCTGACCGCCGGGACCCCGATCTACGGCCTTCCGGACGCCTTCACGCGCGACTTTGGTCGCGCCGTGTGGCTCGGCATTCCGCTGCCGGTATTTTTCGCGGTCGGGATCGCGGCGGCAGTCTGGTTCGTTCAGAACTGGACGGCCGTGGGACGCCATTGGTACGCGATCGGCGGGAATCCGAAGGCGGCCGTCGTTTCCGGAATAGCCGTCGGGCGCAACATCGTCGCCGTTTACGCGATCAGCGGGATATCGGCGTCTGTCGCCGGTCTGTTGCTGACGTCGCGGATAGGATCCGGACAAGCGACGCTGGGCTCCGATCTCATGCTGCAAAGCATCGCGGCGACGATGGTTGCGGGTGTCAGCCTGCGCGGAGGCGTCGGACGGATCGAGCGGGTCGTGCTTGGCGCCCTGTTCCTGTCCGTCATCAACAACAGCATGAATTTGCTCCGCATTGACAGCAAGGCGCAGACTATCGTGATGGGCCTAGTCGTTGTGCTCGCGGTTCTCCTCGATCAGTCGTCGAGAAGGGAAGGGTCATGACCGACACGATGACTCGACCCACCCCGACACAGCGCGGTCTTTTGCATCGTGTGCGCAATGTGAGCCCGCGGCTCGTGCTGCCGGCACTCGTGCTCGTCACATTCGTGGTGTTGGGGATCGGGAACGAGCGAGTCCGCTCCTGGAGCAACATCGCCAATATCGCTGAGCAGGCAAGCTATCTGGCCGTGCTTGCGAGTGCCCAGACCATCGTTCTGCTGGTGCGCGGCTTCGATCTTTCGATCGGCAACACGGTTTCGGTCGTCAGCGTGACTTTCGCTCTGGTGGCAACCGGCGCGATGCAGGGTGTTCCGGAACCGGCGTTCGCGGTCGTGGCCGTCGTCGTCAGTATCGGGGCCGCGCTGCTGGTGGGGTCCTTCAACGGATTTGTGGTGGCCTATCTCGGCGTCAACACGTTCGTGGTGACACTTGGCAGTTTGAACGTCTGCCTCGGTCTCGCGTCGATGCTGTCGAAGGGTTATCCGGTCGGAGGCATCCCGGCCGGCTTTGTCCACATCTTGTACAGCGGCCGCGTGTTCGGCCTTCCGGCGCCGATCCTCTGGGCGGGGTCGATTCTCTTGCTGCTGCATCTTGTGCTCAACCATACGGTCGTTGGGCGCGCCTGGTTTCTTCTCGGCGACAATCCTCAAGCCTCCGTACTTGCCGGAATCCCGGTGCGGCGATTGACGTTCTGGGCGTTCCTGACGTGTTCGTTCCTTGCTGCAATCTGTGCGTTGATGATTACGGCGCGAACCGGCTCCGGAGAGCCCAATCTCGGCGGCGACCTCACGCTTCGAAGCGCCGCGGCCGCGGTGATCGGCGGCGTGAGCCTGAGAGGAGGAGTTGGCGGCGTTGTCGCGGTCTTGTCCGGTTCGCTGTTCATTACGGTGTTGTCGAACGGAATGAACTTTCTGCAGATCAATGGCTACCTGCAGCAGATCGCCTTGGGTCTCGTGATCATTGTGGCCGTTTCGCTCGATCGCAAAGGCCGCTGACGACACCGCCGCACCTGCGGATGCGGCGACTACCGGCGTATTGATCTGGAGGGACTGCTGCAATGGGTTGCTATGACACGTTACTTTCGCCACAGGTGGCCTCCTTCGCATTCGGTGCGCATGGCATGCTGATCGGCGGACGGTGGCAATCAGCGCAATCGAGCAAGACCATCGACGTGTTCGATCCCGCGACAGGTCGGAAATTCACTGAAGTCCCAGCGGGAGACGCGGCCGACGTCGATCTGGCCGTTCGAGCGGCCCGGCGGGCCTTCGCGGACGGGCCGTGGGCCACGATGCCGGCCGCCGAACGCGGCCGGCTGATCTGGCAGCTGGCTGATCGAATCGAGGAGTTGGTGGATGAGTTCGCGCAACTCGAGTCGCTGGATAACGGCAAGCCCGTGCAGCAAGCCAAGGCCGTCGATGTTCCGGAAGCCGTGGCGCGTTTCCGCTATATGGCCGGATGGGCCGGCAAGATCAACGGCGAAACGGTCGGTCTATCCCAGCGCGGCGAATACCACGCCTATACGCTTCGTCGGCCAATTGGCGTGGTGGGACAAATCATTCCCTGGAATTTTCCCCTGGTCATGGCCGCCTACAAGCTGGCGCCTGCGCTCGCAGCTGGTTGCACAATCATTCTGAAGCCGGCCGAGCAGACTCCGATGACGGCACTGCGTCTTGGCCATCTCATGGCTGAAGTCGGATTTCCGGACGGGGTTCTTAACATCGTCACAGGTTACGGCGAGACAGCGGGTGCGGCACTCGCGGCGCATGGGGATGTCGACAAGATCGCCTTCACGGGGTCGACGGAGGTGGGAAAAGCAATCGCACGGGCGGCGACCCAAAATCTGAAGCAGGTGTCACTCGAACTGGGCGGTAAGTCGCCTGTGATCGTTTTCCCGGATGCCGATCTCGACCGGGCGATTCCGGGCGCGGCCGCGGCCATCTTCTTCAACCAGGGGCAGACCTGCACGGCAGGGTCGCGGCTGTTCGCGCATCGCACGGTCTATGAAAAGCTCGTGGAGGGTATCCACAGCGAAATCGGCAAGATGGTGATGGGGCCTGGTCTGGAAGCCGGGACCACGTTGGGCCCGCTGATTTCCGCGGAACATCTGGACCGCGTGAACGGATATATCGAGATCGGGCGGCGGGAGGGCGCAACCATCGTGTCGGGCACGCTGCCGCGGCCGCGTGGCGGCTATTTCGTCAATCCGACAATCATCGTCGGAGCTGCGCCCGATATGCGGGTGTCACGCGAGGAGATTTTTGGACCGGTTCTCTGCGTAACGGCATTCGACGACGACGAGCTGGACGCGATTGCGATGAAGGCGAATGCGACCGAGTTCGGTCTTGCCGCCAGCCTCTGGACACGGGATCTCTCGACCGCCCACCGCATGGCGGCGCGGATCGATGCCGGGACCGTGTGGATCAATACGCACAACCACTTCGATCCGGCATTGGCGTTTGGCGGCATGAAGCAATCCGGGTGGGGGCGCGAGTCCGGTTTCCATGCCGTCGAACTCTACTCGTCGGTCAAAGCCGTTCTGGCACCGCTTAACTGATTCAGACGCGAGACGCATGAGATGAATTTGCTAGGAAAGACAATCGTTATCACCGGCATCAGTTCGGGCATCGGTGCCAGGGTTGCGCAGCTCGCGTCCTATTGCGGCGCCAGTGTCTATGGAATGGACCTCGTCGCTCCCGCTCACACTCAGTCGGCCTTCGTTCAGGTGGACCTGTCCTCGGCGGCATCGATCGACAATGCGATCCAGCAGCTTCCCGGTTCTGTCGATGCCCTACTTAACGTCGCCGGCGTGTCCAGTGTGGTGGGTGCGGCCATGACACTAGGCATCAATTTCTATGGTCTGAGGCACCTAACGGAGCAGGTGTCGTCCCGTATGCCGCGGGGTGGCTCCGTCGTGAACATCGCCTCCATCGCCTCGCGCGACTGGCGCGACAATGTGACGCTTGCAAGCAAGCTGATCGCCGTCGAGGGCATGCCCGATGTTGAAAGCCTCTGCCAGCAGCACACAATCGATGATGCCTTAGCTTATCCACTGTCAAAGGAGATGGTCGTACTCTGGACACTGCAAGTCTCGCAACGCCTTTTAACGCGCAGCGTTCGAGTAAACGCCATTAGCCCCGGTCCGGTGGAAACTCCGATCCTGAAGGAATTCTGGGCGACGTTGGGTGAAGCCGAAGTATCAAAGAATATTGCGGCTGTCGGTCGCGCAGGTACACCCGATGACATCGCCCCCCTCGTTCTGTTTCTGACAACCGACGCCGCCCGCTGGGTCAACGGCGTCAATATTCCAGTTGACGGTGGTCTGGACGCAAAACACACCGTCGAGGGGCTCGGCCTGCCGGTTGCTGCCGCCTAGATCTTGGTCGGGACCGTCGCCAGTGTCCGCCCGCAGCGACTTGCGCCGAAATGAGCTCTCACAATTTCTTGCCGACTCGGCTGGTCGCACGGTCAGGTGGAAATGGCGACGCCGTATCGTCGGCGCGCAGCCTGACGATTCCGCAATGGCCCCTGAGCTCGACGGTTGCCGGAGGCCATGGTCGGTCCTACTACCCGCAGCGCCTGACCGCGTTGCGCCAGATCAAATCTGGCGTTCGACCAGCTTGAGCTTGAGCTCGGCGATCGCTTCCGAGGGGTTGAGGCCCTTCGGGCACGCCTTGGCGCAGTTCATGATTGTGTGGCAGCGATAGAGGCGGAACGGGTCCTCGAGATTGTCGAGCCGCTCGCCGGTCGCCTCGTCGCGGCTATCGGTGACCCAGCGGTTCGCCTGCAGCAGCGCGGCGGGACCGAGGAAGCGCTCGCTGTTCCACCAATAGCTCGGGCACGAGGTCGAGCAGCACGCGCACAGGATGCATTCATAGAGGCCGTCCAGCTTCTCGCGGTCCTCGTGGCTCTGCCTCCACTCCTTCTGCGGCGTCGGCGTCACCGTCTTCAGCCACGGTTCGATCGAGGCGTATTGGGCGTAGAAATTGGTGAGGTCGGGGACGAGGTCCTTGACCACCGGCTGATGCGGCAGCGGATTGACCTTCACCGCACCGCCGGAAGCCACGTCGTGCATCGACTTGGTGCAGGCCAGCGTGTTCTGGCCGTCGATGTTCATCGCGCAGGAGCCGCAGACACCCTCGCGGCAGGAGCGGCGGAAGGTCAGGGTCGGATCGATGTGGTTCTTGATCCAGATCAGGCCGTCCAGCACCATCGGGCCGCAATCGTGGACGTCGACCTGATAGGTGTCGACGCTCGGATTCTTGCCGTCGTCCGGATTCCAGCGATAGACCCTGAATTCGCGCGTCTCGGTCGCGCCGGAAGGCTTCGGCCAGGTCTTGCCGCCGGAAATCCTCGAATTCTTCGGAAGTGCGAATTCAACCATGCTTGCTAGCCTTCGTTCTTAGTAGACCCGCTCAGTAGACCCGCGCCTTCGGCGGGATGTACTGCACGTCGTTGGTCATCGTGTAATCGTGCACCGGACGGTAGTCGATCGCGGTCTTGCCGCCGGCATCGATCCACGCCAGCGTGTGCTTCATCCAGTTCTTGTCGTCGCGCGCGGCGAAGTCCTCGCGGGCATGCGCGCCGCGGCTTTCGGTGCGGTTGGCCGCCGAATCCATCGTCACGACCGCCTGCACGATCAGATTGTCGAATTCGAGGGTCTCGACCAGATCCGAGTTCCACACCAGCGAGCGGTCGGAGACCGAGACGTCACCGATGCCGCCATAGACCTTGTGGATCAGGTTCTGGCCTTCCTGCAGCAAATCGCCGGTGCGGAACACCGCGCAATTGTTCTGCATCACGTGCTGCATGCTGTCGCGCAGCTTCGCGGTCGGCGTGCCGCCGGAGGCATGGCGGAAGTGATCGAGCCGGCCGAGCGCGAGGTCGGCGGAATCCTGCGGCAGTTCCGGCTGCTTGGCGTTCGCGGTCAGCTTGTCGGCCAGCCGCAGCGCCGCCGCGCGGCCGAACACGACGAGGTCGATCAGCGAGTTGGAGCCGAGGCGGTTGGCGCCATGCACTGAGACGCAGGCCGCTTCGCCGATCGCCATCAGGCCCGGCACCACCGAATTGTCGTCGCCGTTGCGCTTGGTCAGGACTTCGGCGTGGTAGTTGGTGGCGATGCCGCCCATGTTGTAGTGCACGGTCGGCACGATCGGGATCGGTTCGCGGGTGACGTCGACATTGGCGAAGATCTTCGCCGATTCGGAGATGCCCGGCAGCCGCTCATGTAGCACCTTCGGATCGAGGTGATCGAGGTGCAGGAAGATGTGATCCTTCTTCTTGCCGACGCCGCGGCCCTCGCGGATCTCGATCGTCATCGCGCGCGAAACGACGTCGCGCGAGGCGAGATCCTTGGCCGATGGCGCATAGCGCTCCATGAAGCGCTCACCCTCGGAATTGACGAGATAGCCGCCTTCGCCGCGCGCGCCTTCGGTGACGAGACAGCCCGAGCCGTAGATGCCGGTCGGATGGAACTGGACGAACTCCATGTCCTGCATCGGCAGGCCGGCGCGCAGCACCATGCCGCCGCCGTCGCCGGTGCAGGTGTGCGCCGAGGTGCAGGAGGCGTAGGCGCGGCCATAGCCGCCGGTCGCGAGAATCGTGGTCTGGGCACGGAAGCGATGCAGCGTGCCGTCGTCGAGCTTGAGCGCGATGACGCCGCGGCAGGTGCCCTGATCGTCCATGATCAGGTCGATGGCGAAGAACTCGATGAAGAACTCGGCCGCATGGCGCAGCGACTGGCCGTACATCGTGTGCAGCATCGCGTGGCCGGTGCGGTCGGCGGCGGCGCAGGTGCGCTGTGCCTGGCCCTTGCCGTAGTCCAGCGTCATGCCGCCGAACGGGCGCTGATAGATCTTGCCATCCTCGGTGCGCGAGAACGGCACGCCCCAATGCTCGAGCTCGTAGACGGCGTCGGGCGCATTGCGCACCATGTATTCGATCGCGTCCTGGTCGCCGAGCCAGTCCGACCCCTTCACGGTGTCGTACATGTGCCAGCGCCAGTCGTCCGGATGCATGTTGCCGAGCGAGGCCGAGATGCCGCCTTGCGCCGCGACGGTGTGCGAGCGGGTCGGGAACACCTTGGTGATGCAGGCAGTGCGCAAGCCGGCTTCGGAGCAGCCGACCACGGCGCGCAGGCCCGCGCCGCCGGCGCCGACCACGACGACGTCGTAGGTGTGATCCTGGATCGGGTAGGCTTTGCCGTTCGTGGCCGGACCACTGCCGTTGGTGGCCTTGCCGTTTCCTTCACCGGCCATCGATTATACTCCCGACGACAATTTGAGGATTGCGTAGATCGAGGTCATCGCGACCACGAAGCAGAAGAAATTATTGGCCATCACGCTCGCAATCTTCAGCTTCTCGTTAATCACGTAGTCTTCGATCACGACCTGCATGCCGATCTTCATGTGCCAGGCGCTGGCGATGATGAAGAGCAGCAGGATGATGGCGATCGGCAGCGAGCCGAGGATTTGCGCCGCACCGGCCTGGTTGCGGCCGAGCAGCATGATAACGACTACGATCACGGGCACGATCAGCAACGTCATGCCGACCGCCGTGAGGCGTTGGCGCCAGAAGTCGCCGGTGCCGGTATGCGACGACCCGAGATTGCGGACGCGCGCCAGCGGCGTGCGCATCGAGGAGGGGCCGCTCATCGTCCACCTCCGACAGCGTAGGCAATGATCCAGACCAGCACGGTCAGCGCGATGCCGGCGACCAGCGCGCCCCAGGTCAGCGCTTCGCGCTCATTGGCCTTGAAGCCGTAGCCGAGATCCCAGACGAAATGCCGGATACCGCTGCAGAGGTGATGCATCAGCGCCCAAGTGTAGCCGAACACGATCAGCTTGCCGATCACGCTGCCGGTGAAGGCCTGGACATGGGCGTAGGCGGTGGGGCCGGAGGCGGCTGCAATCAGCCACCAGGCCAGCAGCAGGGTGCCGAAATAGAGCGCCACGCCGGTGGCGCGGTGGACGATGGACAGCGCCATCGTCAGGGTCCAGCGATAGGTCTGCAAGTGAGGCGAAAGCGGTCGTTCGATCCTGGCGGTCATCGGCGGCTTTGTGTTTTGTGGGGCCGCGGCCGGCCCATCGGGGAACGCGGTAGATAAATTCTATTTACGGAGTCGAACCAGTCCGCGCAACGGCCAAATAGCCTTCGGTCGAACCGAAGTTCATTGTTAGCGCAGCCGAAATCAGGTTGATCCGCAGGCTGGTATACCAGACCCGGCGCTATCTGAACAAAGGAATGAACTAAAATTCTCTATTTCGGAATCGATTCAGTGGAGCGGCCTCGTACCCGTCGCTGCCGCGTCACCGCCTGGCCAGATAATCGACGAATGCCCTGACCTTAGGTGATACGCGCCGCGACGGTTCGAAGGCCGGGTGCAGCGGTGTCGGCGCCGGCTTGTGGTCGATGAGCAGACGCTGCAACCCGCCAGCGGTGAGATCCTTCACCACTTGCCATGACGCTCCACCCACAACGCCTGCGCCATACCGCACTGCACCAACCGGCGTGTCGAGGCCATTCATCCAGAGCCGAGCGGATATGCGGAATCTACGACCCGGAAGGGGTTATTGCTCGTGGTCGCAAAAGGCCAACGCCGGGCTTGCGTCTTGGCGGCCATAAACACCAAACGTTTCTCCCAAGGACATGATGGCCGGCCTCGACCCCAAAGAACTTGCTGAACTTGCGTTGTTGCTGATCGCGGTCGGGGCGCTGTCCGGCTTTCTCGCCGGCGTGTTCGGAATCGGCGGTGGCGCGATCCTAGTGCCGGTGTTCTACGAGTGCTTCCGGCTCGCCGGGGTGCCACTCGAGGTACGGATGCCGCTTTGCATCGGCACCTCACTCGCCATTATCATCCCGACCTCGCTGAGCTCGTTCCGCGCCCATTACCGCCGAGGCGCAGTCGACATGGAGATCCTCAAGAGATGGTGGCTGCCGATCATGCTCGGTGTCGCTGTCGGAAGCGTCACGGCGCGTTTCGCGCCGGAGCGGCTGTTCAAGATCGTGTTCGTGCTGGTGGCGTGGTCGGCAGCAGCACGATTGCTGCTGGCGCGCGACACATGGAAGCTCGGCGACGACGTGCCGAAGGGCCTTTTGATGCGCGTCTACGGCTTCTTCGTCGGCCTGCTGTCGACGCTGATGGGCATCGGCGGCGGGCTGTTCGCCAACTTGCTGATGACCTTCTACGGCCGGCCGATCCACCAGGCGGTCGCGACCTCATCCGCGCTTGCGGTGCTGATCTCGATCCCCGGCGCGCTCGGCTATGTCTATGCCGGCTGGCCAACGGCCGCGCGCTTTCCCGACGTCGCCGCACTGCAATTGCCGTTCGCGCTCGGCTACGTCTCGCTGATCGGGGCGCTCTTGGTGATGCCGACGACACTTATGACGGCGCGGCTCGGCGTGAAGGTCGCGCACGCGCTGTCGAAGCGGGCACTTGAGATGGCGTTTGGCGCGTATCTCTTCATCGTCGGCGGACGGTTTGTGACCAGTCTTTTGTCAGGGCAGTAGCCGCCTAATCCTTCAACCGTACTTCGCTCCCACGCCAAATTCGCAGATCGCCGATGCCTTCGATACGATTGGAATCGGAGAGCACCTGCAATCGGGCCGCGATCGCTTCATCGCCGATAAGCCAACCAAGCTCCTTGCAGCGTTTTTCGGCATAGATCAGGAACATCGCCGTCTTTCGCCATTGAGGTTTCAAGAGTGAGAAGATCATCTCGTCGAGCTGATTTTCGGTGACGAACGATGGAAGTTTCACCTCGCTCCATGTGAGCTCGCTACAGATTTCAGGCCGCTCCCACTCCTCTTCGGGTGGCAGCAAGTCCGGATATTGTTCGCAAATCGGAAGGAGGAGCTTGTCTTCTAAGTCCCGGACGACCTCGTGAAGCAGGTGGTCGAACCTATGCCGCTCCTCCTTCCCAAGTCCCGCAATGGCCATATCCGCCTTGCCCATTGCTTCGAAGGCATCGATTAGGTGATCGCAAATCCGGTCAGCCTGCTCCCGTTTCATTGCCCTCGCGATGCTCCCGCTTCCTCAAACCTTCGTATAAATATCCCTATACGTATCCCGCAAAATATTCTTCTGCACCTTGCCCATTGCGTTGCGCGGCAATTCGTCGACGACGAAGACACGTTTGGGCATCTTGAATTTTGCGAGTTGTCCGTCCAGTGCCTTCAGCACCGAGGCTTCGCTGACATCGGCGCCCTTACTGCAGACCACGACCGCGGTAACGCCTTCGCCGAAATCGGCATGCGGCACGCCGATCACGGCGCACTCGACCACGCCGGGCATGGCGTCGATCTCGCTCTCGATTTCCTTCGGATAGACGTTGAAGCCGCCGGAGATCACCAGATCCTTGCCGCGGCCGAGGATGTGGACATAGCCCTTGCCGTCGATCTTGCCGAGGTCGCCGGTAATGAAGAAGCCGTCGCCGCGGAACTCGGCCTTTGTCTTTTCCGGCATCCGCCAGTAGCCCTGGAAGACGTTCGGGCCCTTGACCTCGATCATGCCGATGGTTTCCGGCGCCAGCTCTTTGCCCGTCTCCGGATCGGTGACCCGCACGGAGACGCCGGGCAGCGCGCGGCCGACCGCGCCGGGTACGCGCTCGCCGTCATAGGGGTTGGAGGTGTTCATGTTGGTTTCGGTCATGCCGTAGCGCTCGAGCACGGCGTGGCCGGTGCGGGCAGACCATTCGCGGTGGGTATCGGCGAGCAGCGGCGCGGAACCCGAGATGAACAGCCGCATGTGCTTCGTCGAATCCTTGTTCAACGCGGGATTCTGCAAGAGACGGGTGTAGAAGGTCGGCACGCCCATCATCACGGTCGCGCGTGCCATCAGCTTCACGATCAGGTCCGGATCGAACTTCGGCAGGAAGATCATCGATGCCCGCGCGAACAGCGTGACGTTGCTCGCCACGAACAGGCCGTGGGTATGGTAGATCGGCAGCGCGTGGATCAGCACGTCCTTGTCGGTGAAGTGCCAGTAATCGACCAGCGAGTACGAGTTCGACGCGAGATTGTCGTGCGACAGCATCGCGCCCTTGGAGCGCCCGGTGGTGCCTGACGTATAGAGGATCGCGGCGAGGTCATCATTGCCGCGCACGACGGTCGCGAAGTCCTTGTTCGCGGTGTCGGCCGCGTCCGTCAGCGAGCCCTTGCCCGTGGCATCGAGCGTCTCGACCTTCGCATTCACCTTGGCGGCAATCACGGTGATGCCTTCGAATTTCGAGGGATCGCACACCACCAGCGCCGGCTCGGCGTCGGTGATGAAGTATTCGAGCTCATTCAGCGTATAGGCGGTATTGAGCGGCAAATAGACGCCGCCGGCCCGCACGGTCGCGAGATAGAGCACGAGGCCGGAGACCGATTTCTCGGTCTGCGCCGCGACGCGATCGCCCGGCTTGACGCCCCTGTTGACCAGCACGTTCGCCATCTGGCCGGCGCGCGCGATCAGGTCGCCATAGGAAATGTGGCTGCCGTCGAGTTGTTCGATCGCGAGCCGCGAGGGGTTGTCGAGGCCGTCGAACAGGCGGGAAAACAGGTTGGCGTTAGCAGTCATGTTCATGCAACATCCCGAGAGGGGCGAAAGAGCCGGAAAACTCCGGTTGGATTAGCAAAAACGCCCTTCGGAAAGCAACGGAGACAGTTTGCATGACAAATCATGGGAAACGCGTGGCCTGGGTCACCGGTGGCGGTACCGGAATCGGCGAATCCGGGGCGGAATTCCTGGCAGTGGACGGCTGGACGGTGGTGGTCTCCGGCCGCCGCAAGGAAGAGCTGGATCGCGTGGTGGCCAACATCACGAAAAAGGGCGGCAAGGCGGAGGCCATCCCGCTCGACGTCAGCCACAAGGCCGACGTCAACAAGGCGGCGGAGGCGATCATCGCCAAACACGGCCGCATCGATCTCCTGGTCAACAGCGCCGGCATCAATGTGCCGAAGCGAAGCTGGGCCGACATGGAGCTGGAGGGCTGGGACAAGCTGGTCGAGGTCAACCTCAACGGCGTGCTCTATTGCATGCGTGCCGTGCTGCCGACGATGCGCAAGCAGCAGGACGGCTGCATTATCAATGTCGCCTCCTGGGCGGGCCGCCACGTCTCCAAAATGCCCGGGCCGGCTTACACCACGACCAAGCACGCGGTGTTGGCGCTGACCCATTCCTTCAACATGGACGAATGCGTCAACGGCCTGCGCGCCTGCTGCCTGTCGCCCGGCGAGGTCGCAACCCCGATCCTGAAGCTGCGGCCGGTGGTGCCGACCGAAGCCGAGCAGGCAAAAATGCTGCAGCCCGAAGATTGCGGCCGCACCATCGCCTTCGTCGCCGGCATGCCGGCGCGGGTCTGCATGAACGAGATCCTGATCAGCCCGACGCATAACCGCGGGTTCATTCAGACGCCGCATAACAGGGATTAGCTGCGTAGCCCGGATGGAGCGAAGCGCAATCCGGGGGGCGGTCTTTCCGCGGAGAGACTGCTCCCGGATTTCGCTGCGCTTCATCTGGGCTACAATCTATGGCCGGATCACTCGATGATCTCGTTCAACTCCTTCCCCGAATGCTCGGGCACCCACAGGAAGACACCGATCGCCATCGCGATCATCAGCACGGGGATGCAGAGGAACGACAGTGCGAACGAGCCGGTGTGCTGCTGCAGCGCGATGCTGACGAAGGGGAACAGCACGAAACCGACGAAGTAGGCGATCGCCCAGACTACGCCGTTGGCGGCGCCGCGGATGCGGGTCGGGAATACTTCGGCCGTGAGCGTCGTGCTCGGGCCCCAGAAGCCGAGAAAGCCGAGACACCAGGCAAGTCCGAACGTCCAGAGCCAGATGTGGCTCTCGGAATAGACCCAGAGCGTCATGAAGACGGCGCCCTCGATCAGCGTGATGATGAAGGTGCGTCGGCGGCCGATCTTGTCGATCAGCCAACCGACCGTGCACAATCCGAGGAAGCCGCAAAGGCCATAGAACACGTAGAACAGGCTGTATTCCGTGGTCGACCAGTGCTTCTCGGTCGACAGATAGAGCGGCATCCAGGCGCCGACCGTGCCGTAAATGCAGGTGCTGGCGCAGGCCACGAACAGCGCGACCAGCGTTGCGGGCAGCACGTCGGGCATGAACACTTGGCGGATGCCGACCGATTTGGCCTTGCCGAACCAGGCGCTGTCGTCGGCGCTGACCGAGCCGCCACGCGCCAGCGTCTCCGAGATGCGTCGCTTGCGGTCCTGTGCGCGCACCCAATGGGGCGATTCCGGACAGGTCGAACGGATATAGATCGCGAGCAGCGCGATCACGCCGGGCACCATCACCGCAGCACGCCAGCCGAAATTGGCGGCGACCAACCCCGCGATGGCGCCCGCGAGCGTGGCACCGAGGCACCAGGCCGATCGCGTGATGCTGATCACCCGCCCGCGCAACCGTGCCGGCCAGGTCTCGGCCACCAGCATCGAGCCGAGCGACCATTCGCCATTGAGTGCGAAGAACAGCAGCGAACGCGCCATCACGAAAATCGCAAATGTCGGCGACAGCGCCGCAACCGGCATCAGCAGCGAGAACAGCGCGATGTTGACGGCAAGCAGCGTGCGCCGGCCGAAGCGATCCGCCAGCCACGGCCAGAAATAGAGGCCGGCGATGCCGATGAACAGCGCGATCTGCATGCCCGAGCGAAATTCCGGCAGGGTCAGCGCAAATTCCTTGATCACCATCGGGGCCACCAGCGCGAAGATCACGCCGTCCATGCCGTCAAAGCCCCAGCCGAGCGCATTGGCGATGGCAATATGCCAATGCGTTTTCGTCACCTCAGCGCCACTAGCCACCGCACGGTAATTGGCATGTCGCAAATGTTGTTGCTCGAGCGGGCCGACGTTGCCGCCTGCCTGGTCGACCGCAGGCGTGGAATGTCCATCCGCCGTGATGCTGCTCATGATCGTCCTCCCGTCTCCGCTTTTCGTCGCGAAGTTGAACTCAGGCTGAACCAATCAAGGAACGTCGGCAAGCAAATTGCTCGCGGCGGCGCACTGTCCATTCCATCGAGTGGAGTTGATGGGCCGCAATCGTCCCACGTTCGCGCCTGACATTAGTTTCAGCCATCACGATAAATTATCCGGCGAAACTGCGCGAAGAACCTCCCGTAATTGGGGCCAACGACGCACTCACCGATCACATCGTGTCGTTGCCCCATCATCGCCGGCAAAGTCTCGCCGGCAGCTCACTCATCCGGGAGATGAAACTATGTCGAAGCGTATTGCCTATCTCGCCGCCGCCGCCTTCAGCGCGCTCGCGATCACAGCCACCGTCGTCGCGCCCGCGCGCGCCGAGGAAAAGACCGTGATGGTCGGCGGCGCCGCGATGTTCCCGTCCAAGAACATTGTCCAGAACGCCGTCAATTCGAAGGATCACACCACCCTCGTCGCCGCGGTGAAGGCCGCAGGCCTGGTCGATACGCTGGAGAGCAAAGGCCCGTTCACGGTGTTCGCGCCGACCAATGCGGCATTCGGCAAGCTGCCGGCCGGGACCGTCGACACGCTCGTGAAGCCGGAGAACAAGGCGACATTGACCAAGATCCTCACCTACCATGTGGTGCCCGGCAAGCTCGAGGCATCCGACCTCTCCGACGGCAAGAAGCTGAAGACGGTCGAGGGCGAGGAACTCACCGTGAAGAAGCAGGACGGCAAGGTCTGGATCGTCGATGCCAAGGGCGGCACCGCAATGGTGACGATCTCGAACGTCAACCAGTCGAACGGCGTCATCCATGTGATCGACACCGTGCTGATGCCGGCGACGTAACACCTGAGAGCCCTGTTTAGTCCCCAACAGGACATGCGAAACGGCGAGCCGGGGACCCCTCCCGGCTCGCATTTTTGTGACCGCGAAAGGTGGCGTACCTCGAACTGATAGCCTGCGATCCTGTAACGGACTCCCGGTTCCCGGCGTATAATCCGGTAACGACCTCGATCAGAGAAAGCCCGAGAGAGCGCCATGTCGAGCCTTGCCGTCAGTGACGACCATGCAGACACCTCGCCGCCAGCGAAGGTGATCCAGCCGGCCTGGGTGCGCGCGCTGCACTGGACCAATGCGGTCGCAATGGTCCTGATGATCATGTCGGGCTGGCAGATCTACAACGCCTCGCCGCTGTTCAATTTTACCTTCTCCCCGAGCCTTACGCTGGGCGGCTGGCTCGGTGGCGGACTGCTGTGGCACTTCGCCGCGATGTGGCTGGTGATGGTCAACGGACTCGTCTATTTGATCCTTGGCTTTGTCACCGGCCGCTTCCGCCGCAAGCTATTGCCGATCACGCCTGATGGCGTGATCTCGGATGCCAAGGCGGCGCTGACCTTCAAGCTGTCGCATGGCGACCTCAGCAAATACAACTCCGTGCAGAAGCTGCTCTATGCCGGCATCATCGTCGTCGGCCTAGTCATCGTGCTGTCGGGCCTGTCGATGTGGAAGCCGGTGCAACTGTACTGGCTGAGTGCGCTTTTCGGCGGCTATGATATCGCGCGCTACGTTCACTTCACCTGCATGGCGCTGATCGTCGCCTTCCTGGTGATTCATGTCGCGCTTGCGGTTTTGGTGCCGAAGAGCCTGCGCGCCATGATCATCGGACGCTAGGAGGCCATCATGGGACGTCTTCGCAAACTCCTGATCCCCGGTGTCGACAAGACGCTGCTCGTCCGCGACGCCGTGAAGGCGATGCCGGATCCGACGCGTCGCCGTTTTATCACGACAGGGGCAAGCCTCGGTGCGCTGACGCTGCTCGCCGGCTGCGATGTGATCGACAGCTCGTCGGCCGAGGAACTGCTGAAGAAGGTCTCGAAGTTCAACGACGCCGTGCAGGCCTGGATGTTCAATCCCGATGCCCTGGCGCCGACCTTCCCCGAGAGCATGATCACCAAGCCGTTTCCATTCAACGCCTATTACGATCTCGACGACGCGCCCGAGATCGCGGGCGCGGACTGGAAGCTGGACGTGCGCGGTCTGGTCGAGAACAAGAAGCCCTGGACGCTGAATGAGCTCTACAAGCTGCCGCAGGTGAAGCAGGTCACGCGCCACATCTGCGTCGAGGGGTGGAGCGCGATCGGCAGCTGGACCGGCACGCCGCTGCGCGATTTCCTCAAGATTGTCGGAGCCGACACAAGCGCCAAATACGTCTGGTTCCAGTGCGCCGACAAGGATGGCTACAATTCGCCCCTGGACATGCGTACCGCGCTGCATCCGCAAACCCAGATGACGTTCAAATTCGCCGACGAGATCCTGCCGCGCGCCTACGGCTTCCCGATGAAGATCCGCGTGCCCACGAAACTCGGCTTCAAGAATCCGAAATACGTGCTCTCGATGGAAGTCACCAACGACTACAAGGGCGGCTACTGGGAAGACCAGGGGTATAATTCGTTCAGCGGAAGCTGACCCCGCGACGTCATTCCGGGGCGATGCGCAAGCATCGAACCCGGAATCTCGAGATTCCGGGTCTGGTCCTTCGGACCATCCCGGAATGACGGTTTTTGCTACGGCCCCACCTTCCTCTGAAACAGCGACAGCACCGCGCCCAGCGCCAGCATCGCGGCTGAAACATTCAGCGCGACCGACAAATTGCCCACCGCGTCGGTGATGGCGCCCACCACGATCGGGCCGAGCGTCTGGCCGATGCCGAAGGCGATGGTCATCGCGGCGATTGCGGTCGGCCAGGACTCCGGCGGGTAGTTGAAGCGGACGAAGGCAGTGGTCGAGCCGACCACCGCGAAGAAGGCGACACCGAACACCAGCGCGGAGACCGCGAGCAACAGCGGCGAATGGCCGAAGATCGGCAGGCTGGCGCCGAACGCATTGACGCCGAGGATGATGGTGGTTGCGAGCCCGCCGCGGTCGAGCGCCAGCACGCGCCGCCAGACCCAGGGCGTCACGAAGGCGCTGACGCCGATCAGGCTCCAGAACGCGCTCTGCGCCGCCGCGCCGCCGCCGCTGTCGCGGACATAGGCGATCATGAAGGTCATGTAGGCAATGTAGCCCGCGCCGAACAGAAAATAGCCGGTGAGATAGATCAGGACCGGCATGACGGCGAACTTCGTTCGCACGAAGCCGCCGGTGACGGCGTCGGCATGGAACGGTGCGAGCAGCAGCGGCACGGTCATGATGACCGAGAGCAGCGTCATCGCCCACCACACCATCCACCACGATCCCGCGCCGAAGCTCTGCAGGACAAACGGCGCGATCAGGCCCGACGACAGGATGCCGATACCTGGCCCGGCATAGAACAGGCTGAGCAGGAAGTTCGCGCGCTCGGGCCGTGACTGGGCGATGGTCGCCGCAAGCGCGCCGCCGCCGACAAACCCGAGCGCGGCGGCGAAGCCGATCAGCAGGCGGGCAAAGCTCAGCACGACGAAATTGCCCGAAACGGCCGAGAGCGCCAGCGACGCGACGCAGACCAGCGTCGACCAGCGTACCGATGTCGCGAGCCCAAAACGCTGGATCAGGCGAGAGGCGACCAGCGCACCGATCAGATAGCCGGCGGCATTGATCGTGTTCATGAAGCCGGCCGCCGAATAGGACCAGGCCAGCGTGTCGCGCATGTCGGGCAGCACGAGCGCATAGGCAAAGCGGCCGATGCCGAGGCCTACGGTCGGCGCCAGTGACAGAATCAGGATCAGCCGCGCGGGATGCGCGTAAGACGGGGAGGGGGCTCTCACAAATCACTCCGGCAACGCCGGTATTGTGGCAGGGCGTAGCGGTCCTGCCCAGCGCCTTGGGCGGCAACACTGTCTTGCGAAACGGGCAATCAGACCCGATCAGGGCGCGGGTGCCGCTTGGCATCTGACTTGGTATTTCCTGACATCTGGGGCGCGTCGGGGGTGCCTTGCCAATCCGCCCCGGGCGTTTTAGCACTCCGCCCGCAACGAAATTGGTCGTCATGGCCGGGCTTGTCCCGGCCATCCACGCTTGGCCCCGGTTGAGGCAGAAGACGTGGATGCCCGTCACGAGGCCGGGTATGACGAGTTGGACAAGGTGATAGACCCATGGCGACCCATAAACTGCTGCTTCTCCCCGGCGACGGTATCGGCCCCGAAGTGATGGCCGAGGTGCAGCGCGTGATCGACTGGCTGAATGCGCAGGGAATCGCGTCATTCGAGACCGAGCAGGGGCTGGTCGGCGGCTCGGCCTATGACGCGCACAAGGTGGCGATCTCCGAAGGCGACATGGCCAAGGCTGTCGCGGCCGACGCCGTGATCTTCGGCGCGGTCGGCGGTCCCAAATGGGACAGCGTTCCCTACGAGGTGCGTCCCGAGGCCGGTCTGCTGCGGCTGCGCAAGGATCTTGAGCTGTTCGCCAATCTGCGCCCGGCGGTGTGTTATCCGGCGCTGGCCGATGCTTCCAGCCTGAAGCGCGAGGCGGTCGAAGGCCTCGATATCATGATCGTGCGCGAACTCACCGGCGGCGTCTATTTCGGCGAGCCGAAGACCATCACCGATATCGGCAACGGTCAGAAGCGCGCGATCGACACCCAAGTCTACGATACCTACGAGATCGAGCGTATCGGCCGCGTCGCCTTCGAGCTCGCGCGCAAGCGCCGCAACAAGGTGACGTCGATGGAAAAGCGCAACGTCATGAAGTCGGGCGTGCTCTGGAACGAGGTCATGACCCAGGTCCATGCGCGCGAATACCAGGATGTCACGTTGGAGCATCAGCTCGCGGATTCCGGCGGCATGAACCTGGTGAAGGCGCCCAAGCAGTTCGACGTCATCGTCACAGACAATCTGTTCGGCGACATGCTGTCCGATATCGCGGCGATGCTGACCGGCTCGCTCGGCATGCTGCCGTCGGCCTCGCTCGGCAAAGTCGACGCCAAGACCAAGAAGCGCCGCTCGCTGTTTGAGCCAGTGCACGGCTCGGCGCCCGACATCGCCGGCAAGGGCCTCGCCAACCCGATCGCGATGATTTCATCGTTCGGCATGGCGCTGCGCTATTCGTTCGACATGGGCGATCTCGCCGACAAGGTCGATGCCGCGATTGCAGCGGTGCTCGCCAGCGGATTGCGCACGGCCGATATCAAGTCGGAGGGAACGACGGCGGCCAGCACCACTCAGATGGGCGACGCGATCCTGAAGGAATTGCAGAAGCTGCACGCGTAAGTTTTTTGTCGTCATTCCGGGGCGATGCGAAGCATCGAACCCGGAATCTCGAGATTCCGGGTCTGGTCCTTCGGACCATCCCGGAATGACAGCAAACAAAATGGCCGGGTTTTGCCCCGGCCATTTTCACATCAGCTGATGGCTGAAATTCTCAATACAGGGGGAACGTCCGCGGATAGCCGCCGAGATCAGACGGCGGGCTGAGCGGCTGGCGATCGATCGGCCGGTTGTTGTTTTCGCGCGCGAACGACGGATAGCCCACCTCCGGTGGGAACGCATAGTCGCTGAACTTGCGGTCGCCGGGCTGCACTTCGACGCCGGCATCGAGCCACGAGCGGGTGGTGACGTAGACGCGAGTCCGGGGGCCCTGCTGGTAGACGCGGTTCGGACCCTGCGCGCCGTAGTAGCGGCGACCGTCGCGGTCATATTGCTGTTGGTCGCGCTTGGTTGGGGTCTGGGCGCTGGCCGAGGTCATGCCGAACGCGGTTGCGGTGACGGCAGCCGCAGCAAGCAACACCACGAGCTTGTTCGCGGCAGGAAAATTGAAGGTCATCGTGTCCTCGTCAGTACGGCCCGTTGGGCTGGCGCGTCGCCAAAATCAGTTAAACACATTGTAGCCGCGGCGGGCGGCTCGTCACTAGGTCAATTGCGCCACACCGCCTGACATAATGCGGCCAGAAGCGCAAAAGTTTCATGAAAACCAGTGTCTTGCCACGGTATCGCCATCAAAGCGCACCACGCATCTGCGGGTTTTCGCTGCCCATGACCCAGTCCGATGACAGCGTGGGCGGGCCGGAGGATGCGCAGTCCGTGCGCCTCAGCTCGGCATGCGCAAACATCTCGGCCAGCTTCGGGTCATTGCCCGCGGTCAGCAGGGTCAGCCGGTTGAGCATGCAGCTGATCGCCGCGCGCTGCGCCGGCAGGCCGGCGCCCTGGCAAGTCCAGCCGGAAATCCGGACATTCGGCGCGTCGACCTGCTTGAGAAAGCCGAGACAGGAGCGGCCGCCATCCCGCGCCACGGGGCGCAGCAGCGCGACGCTGCCGAACTTGCTGTCGATGATCCCGGCCGCTTCGAGCGCATGCGCGCCGCCTGGATCGAGCTGCGCCGCAATCGAGGCGGTCGCAGGTTCCACGGTCTCGCCGCCAGGGCGGTAGATGTCCAACTCGGCGGCCGGCCTATGCTCGGCATCGGTCCAGCTGAAAACGTCCTTGCGGCCGCCCTCGGGATGCCGAAAAATCTCGTAAGCCACTGGTTTATCGCGTAGATCGAGCTGACTCACGGCAAAGGCCGGCGCCGAGCGGCTGGCCAGGCTCCAGTTCGCGGCCGAGGGCTCCATCGCAGTTGCGTCCGGCAGCTGCTGCCATAGATAGACGCCTAGACCACCGAACAGCGCCAGCGCGGCGCCGTAGGCGAACAGCCGGGACAGCGTGGCGTAGACCTCGTCGACGAAGCTCGTCAGCGCCGAGGGAATTCTCGTATGGTGGGGAGCGGCCCGATCGGCCCGAAACAGACGCATCAAAACGCTCGACGGTAACGCTAACGTTGTCTTGATGGGCTTTCTCGCATAGAAGCGCTGCCTCTTCCCTTTCCGCTGTTAGCAAGGGAACGGGCATTTTTCGTCGGAGAGTGAACGATGGGTTACAAAGTCGCAGTGGTCGGCGCGACCGGCAATGTCGGGCGCGAAATGCTCAACATTCTCGACGAGCGCAAATTTCCCGCCGACGAGGTCGTTGCGCTGGCGTCACGCCGCAGCATGGGCGTCGAGGTCTCCTATGGCGACCGCACCCTGAAGGTCAAGGCGCTCGAGCACTACGACTTCTCCGACGTCGACATCTGTCTGATGTCGGCTGGCGGTGCGGTCTCCAAGGAGTGGTCGCCGAAGATCGGCGCCGCCGGCGCGGTCGTGATCGACAATTCGTCGGTCTGGCGGATGGACCCGGATGTGCCGCTGATCGTGCCGGAGGTGAATGCGGACGCGGTTGTCGGCTTCACCAAAAAGAACATCATCGCCAATCCGAACTGCTCGACCGCGCAGCTCGTGGTCGCGTTGAAGCCGCTGCACGACAGAGCGGTGATCAAGCGCGTGGTGGTCTCGACCTATCAATCGGTGTCGGGCGCCGGCAAGGATGCCATGGACGAGCTATTCTCGCAGACCAAGGCGGTCTACACCAACAGCGATCTCGTCAACAAGAAATTCCCCAAGCGTATCGCCTTCAACGTGATCCCCGAGATCGACGTGTTCATGGAGGACGGCTACACCAAGGAAGAGTGGAAGATGATGATGGAGACCAAGAAGATTCTTGATCCCAAAATCAAGCTGACCGCCACCTGCGTGCGGGTGCCGGTGTTCGTCGGCCATTCGGAAGCTGTCAACATCGAGTTCGAGAATCCGATCTCGGCCGATGAAGCCCGCGATATCCTGCGCAACGCACCCGGATGTCTCGTGATCGACAAGCGCGAGCCGGGCGGCTACGTCACGCCTTACGAGGCGGCGGGAGAGGACGCCACCTATATCAGCCGTATCCGCGAGGACGCGACGGTCGAGAACGGTCTCGTGCTGTGGTGCGTGTCGGACAATCTGCGCAAGGGTGCCGCGCTGAACGCGATCCAGATCGCCGAAGTGCTGATCAACCGCAAGCTGATCAGCGCGAAGAAGAAGGCGGCCTGACAGCGAGCTGATATCGCGGCGTGAGGACCTCCGTGTAATGACCGAACAGCCCACGCCCTATCGCCAGAATCCGACGCTGAAACGTATCGAGCGCAGCTTCGAAGCCCTGCTGTTCAACAGCCGATGGCTGATGGCGCCGTTTTATTTCGGTCTTGTCGTCAGCCTTGCGGCGTTGCTGCTCAAGTTCTGCATGGAGCTGTGGCATTTCATCCTGCATGTGCCGGCGGCGAAGGAATCCGACATTATCCTCGGCGTGCTCTCGCTGATCGACATCTCGCTGACCGGCAATCTGATCCTGATCGTGGTATTTTCCGGTTACGAGAATTTCGTCTCGAAGATCGATCCGGCAGGGCACCCGGATTGGCCGGACTGGATGACCAAGGTTGATTTCGGCGGCTTGAAGCAGAAGCTGCTGGCTTCGATCGTCGCGATATCAGCCATTCAGGTGTTGAAAGCCTTCATGAACCTGGATACGGCGTTCGATCCGAACAAGCTCGGCTGGCTGGTCGGCGTGCACCTGGTGTTCGTGGTCTCGGCCTTCATGCTCGCGCTGTCCGACCGCTGGAGCGGGGATCACGGCGGCGAATAGCGAATGGAAAATCTATTCGCTGACTTCCGCCGGGAGAAATTCCTTCGCGACCGGATCGAGCACGAACAGCGAGCCCTTGGCGACGCCGAAATAGGCGCCGTGCAGCTGCATCTCGCCGCGCTCGACGGCATCGCGCACGAACGGAAACGTCATTAGGTTCTCCAGCGAGCGGAACACCGCGGCCTTCTCGATGCGGACGACGAAGTCCTGCATGCTCTCATGCTCGCGCTGCTCGACGACTTCGCCCGGCTTGACGAACATCTGCATCCATTTGCCGATGAAGTCACCCGGTGACAGCGGTTGGATCTTGTCGACGAAGGCGCGGATGCCGCCGCACTGGGCGTGCCCGAGCACGACGATATGCTTCACCTTCAGCACGTTGACGGCATATTCCAGCGCGGCCGAGACGCCGTGGGTACCGCTATCAGGTTGATAGACCGGAACCAGATTGGCGACGTTGCGGACCACGAACAGTTCGCCGGGGCCGGCATCGAAGATCACTTCCGGGGAGACGCGGGAATCGCTGCAGCCGATCAGCATGGTTTCCGGCGACTGGCCACGTTCGGACAGCTCGCGGTAGCGCGACTGCTCGGTCGGCAGCCGCTGCGTGGCGAAGGTCCGGTAGCCGTCGATCAATTGCTTCGGAAAGGCCTGCATGGGCATTTGCTAACCACATGCTCGTGACCGGAACAAGACTTTCGACATCGGGGCTGAGATGATAGGGGCAGGGGTTGAAGAGCGGTGCCTGATCAGTGCCTAAACAATGGACGTCCGCCGTTCCAATTCCGTGAGGAGATGCCGATGACCCGTCCGCGCCGCAGCCTGTTGTTCATGCCAGGATCGAATGCACGGGCGCTGGAAAAGGCCCGGACGCTGGCGGCGGACGGCATTATCCTGGACCTTGAGGATTCCGTTGCGCCGGACGCCAAGGCCGTGGCGCGCGACCAGATCGCCAAGGCGGTCGCCGCCAAGGGGTTCGGCAAGCGCGAGGTGCTGATCCGCATCAATGCCCTCGACTCGCCCTGGTGGGTCGACGACATCGGCATGGCCGGCAAGGCGCAGCCCGACGGCATCCTGGTTCCCAAGATCTCCACCGTCGCCGATCTCAACGCCGTCGCCAATCGCCTCAGCGACGTCAATGCCCCTGCCTCGATCAAGGTCTGGGCCATGATCGAAACCGCGCGCGCGGTGCTCGACGCCGACAAGCTCGCCGCGGCATCGGAGGATTCAGAGCTGCGGCTGGCCGGCTTCGTGTTCGGTCCAAACGACATCGCGCGTGAAACCCGGATCCGGATGAAGCCGGGCCGCGCGGCGATGATCCCGATGATCACGCATTGCATTCTCGCGACCCGCGCCCACGGGCTGGAGATCCTCGACGGCCCCTATGGCGACATCGGCAATGTCGACGGCTTCGCCGAGGAATGTGCGCAGGGCCGCGATCTCGGCTTCGACGGCAAGACGCTGATCCATCCGAGCCACATCGATGCCTGCAACGCCATCTTCACGCCGCCCGAAGCCGAAGTGACCGAAGCGCGCAAGATCATCGCGGCGTTCGCGAAGCCGGAGAATGCGTCGCGCGGCGCGATCCAGCTCGACGGCCGCATGGTGGAACGCCTGCATGCCGAGATCGCGCGCCGGACAATTGCGATCGCAGATGCGATCGCCGCGATGGGGCAATAGCGCGGTCTGTCTTCCCTTCTCCCTTTGTGGGAGAAGGTGGCGCGAAGCGCCGGATGAGGGGTTCTTTCCACTCGCGAGATTTCACCGTGGGGAGAGAACTCCTCACCCGCGCTCGCTTTGCGAGCGCACCCTCTCCCACAAGGGGAGAGGGGAAGGAGTGCCGTGGCTACATTCCGAACTTCTCCGTTGCCCATGCATACAGGCTGCCCGGTATCGGCGCGTCCTTGCCGCGTCCTTTCGGCGAGATGTGCAGGCCGATGATTTCGGGATCGTTCAGGTACCTCGAAAAATCCGACGGCTCGAAGAACAGCTTTGGTTCGGCGTGCACCGCATAGAATGATTGCTTCGGCAGCGCGTGCTGCAATTCGTCTTCGCGGCGCGCCAAGGCTGTCAGCGAGGCGGGGCCATAGATCGCGATGCGGATGTCGGACAAGCGATTTGATTTGCCGCGTAGCCGGCGCATCGCAAAGGTCAGGCGGTGGCGCAGTGCCAGCCAGTTCGGGGTGAGGTCGTCCTGTGCCATCAGCTCTTCGAAGGCACGCACGATCGGATCATTCGGCGGCAAATACAGCGCGGAATTGCCGAGCTGCCGTGGCCGCTCCCAGGCGAAATAGGGTTTTGCGGGATCGATCTCGACCGGCTTCAGCAGCAGCACGTCGGCGTCGAGCCAGAGGCGCGCATCATTTGGGCCGGCGCGCTGCGCCATCAGCTTCATGCGGAAGAAGTCGCTGAATTGCAGAATGGTCCAGTCGCGCCATGAGCCGTCGGGCTGCGGCGGGCGCAGCTTCTCGGAGAATGAATGCGGCAGCACGGCCTCGGCCTCGGCATTGCCGACGCCGTCGGGGAGGCCGGGAATCGGATCGAAGCTGTAGACCGTGACCTTGTGGCCGACAGCCACCTGCGAGCGCAGGCAAGTCTGGCGCAACGCATCCATCGGGCCGTGCCAGAAGGTGACGATGTCGGGCAGCATGCGCGTGAGCTATAAGCGGTTTTGCAGTGAAGACAAATCGGCAAAGAAAAGCCCCGGCGCCGATGGCACCGGGGTGTTGATGGAGAGAAGGTCTCAGGCCCAGGCACGTTCCTTCAACTTGGCCTCATAGGCGTCGATGGACGTCTTCTTTTCCATGGTTAGCCCGATGTCGTCGAGGCCGTTGATCAGGCAATGCTTGCGGAACTGATCGATCTCGAACTTCACCTTGCCGCCATCAGGACCGCGGATCTCCTGGTTGGGCAGATCAATGGTCAGCGTCGCGTTGGCGCCGCGTTCGGCATCGTCGAACAGCTTGTCGAGGTCTTCCTGCGACACGCGGATCGGCAGGATGCCGTTCTTGAAGCAATTGTTGTAGAAGATGTCGCCGAACGAGGTCGAGATCACGCAGCGGATGCCGAAGTCGAGCAGTGCCCAGGGGGCATGCTCGCGGCTCGAACCACAACCGAAATTGTCGCCGGCGACCAGCACCTTGGTATTGCGATAGGCCGGCTGGTTGAGAACGAAATCGGGGTTCTCGCTGCCGTCATCCTTGTAACGCTGTTCCGAGAACAGCCCCTTCCCAAGGCCGGTGCGCTTGATGGTCTTGAGGTACTGCTTCGGAATGATCATGTCGGTGTCGACATTGATGATCTTCAGCGGCGCCGCGACGCCTTCCAGCGTGGTGAACTTGTCCATCGATGCACTTCCCGGTCGAAAAAATGAGGGATAAGGGCGGGATATTTATCGCGAATATGACAGCGGTAAAAGGGTGATTTCTGCAGGGCTGGAGCTGGAAAACGCTCTAGTTACCCGCGTTGGCCTCAATCGCCTCCATATCGGCGTCGGACAGGCCGAAATGGTGGCCGATTTCGTGGATCAGGACGTGGCGGACGATATGACCGAGGGTCTCGTCGTGCTCCGCCCAGTAATCCAGGATCGGCCGCCGGTAGAGCCAGATCAAATTGGGCAGCCGGGCCACGTCGCCATGGCCCTGGTGCGGCAACCCGATCCCATGGAACAGGCCGAGCAGGTCGAATTCGCTTTCGGCCTGCATGTCTTCGAGCACCTCGTCGGTCGGGAAATCGTCGACACGTATGATCAGGCCCTCGCAGAGGGTCCGGAACGCCTTCGGCAGGCGCTCGAAAATCTCGTGCGCCATGACCTCCATTTCGGCGAGCGAGGGGGCTTTGGCTGTGGTCCACATGACACTCCTTTAGCGCGAGTGCCGCCGGCTGCGCCAGCGCAGTTGATTTTGGCGGCGCGATAGGAGACCGTGAGCCCCGATAAAGGGGCTTGGGTGGCGTGATGAAACGGATCGTGGCAGCAGCGCTGTTGGCAGCATCAGTCGGGGTCTCGCTTTCGGCAGCGGAAGCGCTGGCGCAGTCTGCGAAAGCAGAAGCGCGCTTGGACCAGGCGGCGCAACCGGCCGCGAGCGACACGGCTCCGCAGCGCCGCCGGCTGCGGCGCGTGCCGATCTACCGGTCCGCGCCCGATCATTGGGAGCCGGATGTCGTTCCACACTACAATCCCGGTCCCAATGCAGTGCGTAGCTGCACCGCGACCTATGTGCAGGAATACCGGCCGAGCGGCACGGTGATCACGCCGCGCATGAACTGCTATTGGCGGCGCGGCTAGTTGTGCTGGCGGGCAAGAGCGATTTCCGTTCCGATGGAATCGGAACGGAGCTCTAGATTCTTGTTTTGACGCGTTTTCTTCACGCGAACCGGTATCCACTTCGCTCGAAAACGCTCTAGCGGCCGCGTGCCGCTCCGATCAATCCGGCTGCGATGATCATTCCCGACGTTCCATAGACGATCACGGCCATCAGCAGCTGCGTGAGCTGACTCGCCGTTCCCATGCCGCCGCCCGGTCCCTGCGAGGCATGGGCAACACCGGCCAGCAGCAATATTGCAGGGCTCAGCGCGGCGCGCGTCAGCCATTTGCGCTTATCAGATTGTGTCATGGCGATCTCCTTCGGCAGAAGGCACTTCGCAAGATACGACGATAGTCTACGCCGGTTTTGCGCGCTGACGTGAAAATCTCGGGTGCCGCGCTGGAACCCGATGGCTCGCGCGGTATTCATCAACGTGGCGCAGTCATTCATTCCGCATTCACCTCGTCCGTCCTCTGATTGCGATCTGCGTTGCGGCAACGGGGGTCGATTCTATCCGAATCGTCGTTGCTAGACGTGACATCCGGGAATCAAGGAGACGACTCATGAAGATGACGTACGTTCTGGGGCTGGCGGCAGTTGGCGCCGTGCTCGCATTGGCGGCGCCGACCGAGCGCGCATACGCGGTATCACTTGCCAGTCCCGGCGCCGCGGCTGCGGTGCAGCAGGACGCCAAGCCGGCGACGACCGAAGTACGCTGGTGGCGGCATCGGCATCATCATCATCGCTGGCATCGTCGCCACTGGCGCCGTTAGAGCCTTTATCCGTTCCGATGGAATCGGAACGGGGCTCTAGAATTTTGTTTTGACGCGTTTTCTTCACGCGAACCGGTAGCCACTTCGCTTGAAAACGCTCTGGTTGACGCGTCGTTTCAGCGCAGATTGGACACAGGCCCGTGAGCAGCGGGCCTGTTGCCGTTTTCAGCCACGAAACCGGCAGATTCGCGCGGCCGATATGACGTTCATCGAAATCTGCAGGAGTTGATCATGATGAGATGGATCGGCGTTGCCACTGTCGCCGGCGTGTTTGCATTGGCAGCACCGGCATCGGCAACTACTGCGGCGCCAACCAGGCCGCAGGCGGCTGCACAACAACGGCATCTGGGCAAGGTGACGGACTTGAGCGCGCAGCGCCGTTATCGTCATTACTATCGTCACCACTATCATTACGGCTACCGGCCGTATGACCGACCCACCTACCGGCCCTATTATCGGTCGTACGATCCCTATTATTATGGGCGGCCCTCCTACTACCGGCCTTATCCGTATGTTTCGCCGGCACCCTTCAGCTTCGGCTTCGGGTTCGGTCCGTTCTGGTGACAGGCGCGCGTTCACGTAGCGGCGTCATGTGACAAAGCAAAGAGCGGTTCCGATCAACCGGAACCGCTCTTTCAGCGGTGTATCTGCAGCTGATGTATCTGACGTGCGGTCAGGCCGCGCGGATTTTTTCCAGGAATGAACTGACGTCGGTACGTAGTTTGGCCGACTGATGGCTGAGATCGTCGGCGGCCGACAGCACTTGCGTCGCCGCGCTGCCGGTTTCGTTGGCCGCTTCGTTGACGCTACCGACATTGGCCGAGACCTCACTGGTGCCGCGCGAAACCTCCTGGATGTTCTTCGAGATATCGCGTGTCGCGGCGCTCTGCTGCTCGACAGCGGCAGATATCGCCGCCGCGATTTCGCTCATTCGTCCGATGGTCCCGCCGATTGTCTTGATGGCGTCGACCGCATCTCTGGTTTCCTGCTGGATGGCGGCGATCTGCGAGGATATCTCCTCGGTCGCCTTGGCGGTCTGGGTGGCAAGCGTCTTCACTTCATTGGCGACGACCGCAAAGCCCTTGCCGGACTCGCCGGCGCGCGCCGCCTCGATCGTGGCGTTCAGCGCCAGCAGGTTGGTCTGCGAGGCGATGTTCTGGATCAGCGAGACCACTTCGCCGATGCGCTGCGCCGCCGCGGCAAGGCTCGCGACCGTCGTATTGGTGCGATTGGTTTCATCCACCGCCGCTCTTGCGGTCTCGGCGGCTTGCGTCACCTGGCGCGTGATCTCGCTGATCGAGGCATGCAATTCCTCGGTCGCGACCGCCACTGTCTGGACGTTCGCCGAGGCCTCGTTGGACGCGCTGGCAACGAAGGTCGCCTGCCGGCTGGTCTCCTCGGCGGTCGCCGTCATGCTGCCGGCGGTCGCATGCATCTCGGTCGATGCCGCAGTCAGGGCGTTCAACGCCTCCGACACCTGGCTGTCGAACGTCGATATATGCGTCTCGACGGTGCGCTGCCGGGCTTCCTTGCGCAATTGCTCCTCGCGCTGCTCCGCCTCGAGGCGGCGGGTCGTGATCGCGTTCTGCTTGAACACGAGCAGCGACTTGGCGAGGCCGCCGACCTCGTCGGCGCGATCGTCGCCGACAACAGCGATGTCGAGATTGCCGGCGGCGAGCTTGGTCATTTCCTCGGTCATGCGCGACAGCGGCCGCGCGATCTGGCTGAACGCGATCCAGGCCAGGATATTGAACGCGCAAAGCAGGCCTGCGGCGGCGCCGAACAGCAGCACCAGGCGGGTCTGGTCGGCGGTGGCGACACCCTGGTCGCGGGCGGCCTGCATGCCCTTCACATTGGTGGCGATCAGGCTGGCGCCCGCTTCCATCGCGATCTGGCGGTGCTTGGCTGCGACATTGCGCGAATAGGCGAAAGCCTCATCGAGCTTGCCCGCGTTTACTAGCTCGAACACCTTCGCGCTCGCGTCGCGACGGTCCTTCACGGCGTTGCGCAGCGTGTCGATGAGCTGGTGCTGTCCGGCATCGGTGGTGATGGCCGCCAGGCGGTCCACGGCCGCAAGCGTCGCTTCCGTCGCCTTGTTGTAGCTCTCGATATTGGACGCGATCGCCTTGGTGTCGGCGGCGCTGAGGATGACGTTCTTCTCGCTGACCGCCGCGCTGTTGAAATTGCTCTCGGCCTCCAGGCTGTACTCGACGCGGCGGGCGTTGCCATCCACGAGGTCGGACGCGGTCGCCGACAGATGGCTCAGGGCCAGCGAAGCCTGGACGACGATGCCGATCGCGACCAGCGCGATAATGGCTGCGGGCACGGCGATCTTGGCGATGATTGGCAGATTACGAAACTTAAGGGTCATTTCTGGTCCCACGATAATGGTGCTCGTTCCATCGCCCACCCGGGCGAACAGCCATGCGCGAGGACGCGATGCCACGGCTTGGTCTGCTGGCCGCGCCATGGAAACGGAAGAAGGTCCTGAATTTTCTGATTGATTATCGGTTAACCTTACGGACCAACCCTTAGCAAAGGGTTCACGCCAGAGCCGATGGCTCTGGGCGCGTCGACCTGACGCGGGTGTCGTACGACGACGGGCGCCATTCGGCGCCCGTTTCGTTAGGTCAAGCCGCGTTGATTTAGTCCCAGTCCTTGACCCGCCATGGCTTCAGCTTCCACGGCGTCAGGTTTTCCATTCGCCATTGCGTCCAGCGGTCCGGCGGCCAATGGCTGAGGCGCGAGGTTTCTTTCACGTCGGGGAGCGGATCGATGATGCGCGGTCCGGCGCGGCGGCGCTTCTGCTGCGTCGCCTCGCGGATCATGTCGACGAATTCGGGTTTATCGGCCACGTCCGGCTCCTCGCGAAAGCTCGTTTCCGCCAGGAGCCAGTGTGCGTGCCAGCCCTTAACGAGCCGTTTCCGGAACGGCTCGAGCTTGAGACAAGAGCGATCGCTTATCGCCACTCCCGGACGTCGACGAAGTGTCCGGCGATCGCGGCGGCTGCGGCCATTGCGGGCGATACCAGGTGGGTGCGGCCCTTGAAGCCCTGCCGGCCTTCGAAGTTGCGGTTCGAGGTCGAAGCGCAACGCTCTTCCGGCGCCAGCTTGTCCGGGTTCATCGCGAGGCACATCGAGCAACCCGGCTCGCGCCATTCGAAGCCGGCCTTGATGAAGATCTTGTCGAGGCCTTCGGCTTCCGCCTGTTCCTTCACGATGCCCGAACCCGGCACGATCATCGCATTGACGTGAGCGTTGACGGTCTTGCCCTCGGCGATCTTGGCGGCGGCGCGCAGATCCTCGATGCGGCCGTTGGTGCAGGAGCCGATGAAGACGCGATCGAGCTTGATGTCGGTGATCTTCGTGCCCGCGGTCAGCCCCATATATTTCAGCGCGCGATGCTTGGAGAGCCGCTTGGCCTCGTCCGCAATCTTGTCGGGATCCGGCACGAAGCCTGCGATCGACACCACGTCCTCGGGCGAGGTGCCCCAGGTCACGATCGGCGGCAGCTTTGCCGCATCCAGCCGCAGCTCGTGATCGAAATGCGCGCCCTGATCGGAACGCAGCGTGTCCCAATAGCGCATCGCGGCGTCCCACGCTTCGCCCTTCGGCGACTTCGGGCGGCCCTTCAAAAACTCGAATGCCTTTTCGTCCGGCGCGATCAGGCCGGCACGGGCGCCGCCTTCGATCGACATGTTGCAGACCGTCATGCGGCCTTCCATCGAGAGCGCGCGGATCGCCTCGCCGGCATATTCCAGCACGTAGCCGGTGCCGCCGGCGGTGCCGATCTCGCCGATGATCGCCAGGATGATATCCTTGCCGGTGACGCCGTCGGGCAATTTGCCGTCGACGACCGCGCGCATGTTCTTGGCCTTCTTCTGGATCAGCGTCTGCGTCGCGAGCACGTGCTCGACCTCAGATGTGCCGATGCCGTGGGCGAGCGCGCCGAACGCGCCATGCGTCGAGGTGTGGCTGTCACCGCAGACGATGGTGGTGCCGGGCAGCGTAAAGCCCTGCTCCGGGCCGATGACGTGGACGATGCCCTGGCGCTTGTCGAACTCGTTGAAATACTCGATGCCGAATTCCTTGGCATTGTCAGCCATCACCCGCATCTGCTCGATGCTTTCAGGATCGGGGTTCGGCTTCGAACGGTCGGTGGTCGGGATGTTGTGGTCGACGACGGCCAGCGTCTTCTCCGGCGCGTGCACCTTGCGGCCGGTGGCGCGCAGGCCTTCGAACGCCTGCGGCGAGGTCACCTCGTGCACCAGATGGCGGTCGATATACAGGAGGCAGGTGCCGTCCTCGGCTTCGTGCACCAGATGGTCGTTCCAGATCTTGTCGTACAGTGTGGTCGGGTTGGACATGAGCGTCGGCTCCAGAAGAAATTCAGTGGTTGATGGCTTTGAGCGCGATGATGCGCGAGCAGGCGAAAGCGTCCGGGCAGCTTCACGCTGCGGGCGTAAGCTCCGACGTCGCCGACGTCGCAAAGCGTCCGAAGAACCGGCCAGGCAACCGCGAGCGATCGTCGATCACGACGCGCTGGCAGGGCTGGCTTGCTTGATCCGGAACCATTCTAAATTTCTAACACAGGGCTGATGCCCGCGACAATCAATCGATCTGCGGGGCTCTACGGCAGATAGGTATGCCGCAACAAAAAAGCGCGGGCAGGCCCGCGCTTTTGGTCTCATCCTGAAAGGGACGAATTACTCGCCGACGGCCGTCGGGCGGTCCTGCTTCTTCTCGACGATGCGGGCCGACTTGCCGCGCAGATTGCGGAGGTAATAGAGCTTGGCGCGACGGACCTTGCCGCGGCGCACAACCTTGATCGAGTCGATCATCGGCGACATCACCGGGAAGACGCGCTCGACGCCTTCGCCATAGGAGATCTTGCGCACGGTGAAGCTCTCGTTGAGGCCCTGGCCGGAGCGGCCGATGCAGACGCCTTCATAGGCCTGCACGCGGGTCCGTTCGCCTTCGACCACCTTGACGTTGACGATCACGGTATCGCCGGGCCCGAACTCCGGGATGTCCTTGGTGGCGGCGAGCTTGTCGAACTGCTCTTTTTCGAGCTGCTGAATGAGGTTCATCGAAATCTCCATCGGCGGCGCGCCCAGCCTGCGCGGGCTGCGCAAACGTCCATCTATCCTGCGCGTATTGTGCGGATTTGGCGGTCGTATAAGGCAAAGCGCAGGGTTTGTCACCCGTCTGTCGTGCTTTTTGTCCCTCGCTGGACCGCTTTTCTGGCCCAGAGGTCCGGCCTGCGGGTCTGGGTCAGGGCCTCGGATTGGGCCAACCGCCAGGCCGCGACCTTGGCATGATCGCCGGAAATGAGGATTTCAGGGATCTGACGGCCCTCAAACTCCTGTGGACGGGTGTATTGGGGGTATTCCAGTAGTCCTTCGGAGAAGCTTTCCTCGGTTCCCGAGGCCTGTTTGCCCATCACCCCCGGCAAAAGCCGGACGCAGGCGTCGATCAGGGCCATCGCGGCGATTTCGCCGCCGGACAGCACGTAGTCGCCGATCGAGACCTCCTCGAGGCCGCGGGCCTCGATGACCCGCTGGTCGATGCCCTCGAAGCGGCCGCAGACGATCAGGGGGCCGGGTCCTGCCGCGAGGTCCACGACCTGCGATTGGGTCAATGGCCGACCGCGGGGGCTCATCAGGAGGCGCGGGCGATCGGACGCGATGGCCGCCTCATCAATCGCCGCAGCCAGGACATCGGCGCGCAGCACCATCCCGGGACCGCCACCGGCCGGCGTGTCGTCGACGCTACGATGTCTGTCGATCGCGGAAGCCCTGATGTCACGCGCTTCCAGCGCCCAAAGGCCGCCCGCCAGCGCCTTGCCGGCCAGGCTCACCCCAAGCGGCCCCGGAAACATATCCGGGAATAGGGTCAGCACGGTCGCGCGCCATGGTGTCGGCTCAGATGTCATGGCCTCTGGTTACGGCACCACGGCCGTCAGGTCGAGGCTCTGCATCATGGCGGCGGCGTCGACCGCACGGCGGAAGTCGGCGAGCTTGAACGTCGCAACGTTGATCTTGCGCAAATCCAGCAGGCCTTCGGCGGCCAGTGCCGCAAGCTGGCCCGGCGCCGTTCGGTCGTACATGAACTGGCCGACCACTTCCCAGTCATTCGCGAGCATCTCGCGGAAGGAGAGTTCGAGCGGCGCCTCGGCGCTGCCCATCAGCACCATCCGGCCGCCGCGCCGGAGCGCGCGCAGGCTCGATAACGTCGTCGATGTGCTCTTCGCAGCGCCGAGCAGATCGAGCGCGACATCCGCAGCTCCGCCGGCGGCGCGGCGGATGATCGGCAGATCGCTCGCCGCATCGCCGGTGACGACAGCAGGAATGACGCGCGGGCCGAAGGCATCGCGCAAATGCTCGAGCGCTGCCTGATTGCGTCCGACCGCAACGACGCGGCCGGCGCCCATAGCGACCGCGAGCATCACCGCGCCCGAGCCGAAATAGCCGGTCGCGCCATTGATGATGATGGTGTGGCCGCCGCGCAGGCCGGTGCGCTGCAGTCCGCCGAACGGCACGATCAGCTTTGCCAGTCCGATCAGTTCGGTGGCCGGCTTGTCGTCGAGATTGGCAAGCGGGGTGACGCAGGCGGCTGGCCAATGCGCGATCTCCGCGAACACGCCGTCGCGCCATCGCGTTTGCAGTGCCAGGGCTTCCGGTGTCGTCACTGTTGCCGTGAGCCCGATCAGGATTTGCGGCGGATCGCGATCCGGCACGTCGCCGCGCAGATGCGGGCTGAGGAAGACACGGTCGCCGTTCCGGACATGCGTGACGTTCTCGCCCGCAGCGACGACACGCGCGATCGCGTTGGTGCCCGGTACGAACGGCATCGGCGGCAGGCTGTAGGGCACCAATCCCGACAGCACCTTTCCGGTGTAGGACAGCACCATGCCGGCTTCGATCCTGACCACGACGCCATCGGGCGCAGGCCTGGGCGTTTCGACATCGTCGAAGCGGAGATCGTTATGCGCGTGCAGTCGCCAGGCCTTGTGGGTGCTTGTCATCGTCTTGCTTTCGCGTTGGTCGTCCCGGCAAGGGAAATGTGACCCGGGACTTTTTCGTTGCGGATCTATGTATTCCGAAGCCGGGACCACGCCAGCCTGCCGGTGCAATTTTGTACGATGGCCGTCAGGCGCCGGCGCGACCGGGGCTAGCTTCAGCGGCGAGATGCCGCGCCAGCGCGATGGCAAGCGGGCAAATCGCAAGCGCCGTGATCGCCGTCGCGGCGGTCGCGAGCGTCGGGCCGAGCGTGTCGCCGAGCAGGCCATAGATCACCGGCGCGATCGCACCCGATCCGATGGTGCCGGTGTAGAACAGCGCGAAGGCACGTTCAGTCTGGTGAGGCGGCGTGAGCTCGGGCACCGTCCCATAGAGCACGGAGGATGTGCCGTTGAGCATCACCCCGAGCAACGGCAGCAGGACGATCGCGGGGATGAGCGGCAGTGCGAGCACGCTGAGAATCAGCGCCGCCGTTCCGCCTTCGGTGATGAGTACTGTGCGCAGGGTGCCGACCCGTTCGCCGAGCCAGCCGCAGCTGAACTTGCCGGCCGCGCCGCCGATGAAGACGAGCGCCAGCGCGAAGCCGTTGGTTGGCAGCGATGCGCCTTTGTCGCGCAGCAGGAACGGCAGGAAGGTGAGGAAGCCCATCCTGACCGCGGTGTCGAGGATTCCGATCGCAAGCAGCCAATGAAAGCCGCGCCCGCCGGCTCCCGCACCGCGCGATGCAGCGGTCGTCTTGCGCGTGTTTCCCTTGCCGACCGACGGCATCCACAGCGCAATGCAGATCGCGACAAGCAAGCCCGCGACGGCCAGCAAAAGCAGCGTGTGCCGCCATGACATGATCACCAGCAGGACCGAGGTCAGTGCAGGGATCGCGGCCTTTCCGAGATCGCCGGTGAAATTGTAGATGCCGAGCGGCCCCCGTGCCGCGTTGCCATAGGCGCGCGACACGGCGGCGGATGCGATCGGGTGCTGGGTGCTCGAGCCGGCGCCCGACAACGCGAGCGCCAGGCCCAATCCGATGACGCCGCCCGATAGCCCGGCAAAGAAATAGCCGAGTGCCGAGAGCGCCGTGCCTGCGATCAGGATGATCTTACCGTCGATCCGCTCGGCGACGCGCCCGACCGGGATCTGCAGCCCGGCCATGGTGCCGGCATACAGCCCGCGCAGCAGGGCGAGCAGCCCATAACTCAGGGCGAAATCGGTCTGCCAGATCGGCAGCAGCACGTAGACCAGATCGGTATAGCCGTCGTGGAGCGCGTGGTTCAGGCCGGTAACCGTAAGCGTGCGCGCCGCCCGGGTGCGGTCCGACTGGGGCGCGTCGGCTACTGCAGACTCGCTCATTGCTGCCGCCCGGAGGTAGTAAATCTGAAGATGGGATTGCGGTGCATCGGCCTCGATCCTTGAAAAGGGAAGCAGAGTGAATGCCTTGGAGCCATTATGTTCCCTGGATATTCCTGTCACAAATCAGTAATAATCGGATCATGCGTTAGAAAATCTGGCATATTGGGTCATGTTCGTCCCGCGCCGCAGCCTGCCGCCGCTCAATGCGGTCCGTACCTTTGAAGCCGCCGCGCGCCTCGGCAGCTTCAAAGAAGCCGCGGCCGAACTCAGCGTGACCCATGGTGCCGTCAGTCAGCAGATCCGCCTGCTGGAGGAGTGGCTGGGGGCGCCATCGCTGTTTCGGCGATCGGTCCGGCGCGTGATGCTGACGCCGGCGGGCGCGGCGTTGCTGGCGGAGTTCGGTCCGGCACTCGATCGGATCTCGGCTGCCGTGCAGCAGCACCGCGAGCGGCGCGGCGACGCGCCGGTCGCCGTGTTGCGCGTCAATGCGCTCGCGACATTCAGCCTGCGCTGGCTGCTGCCGCGGATGAGCCGGTTTCGCGTCGAACATCCGGATATCGAGGTGCGCCTGAGCACATCGAACGATCCGGTCGATGCGCTGCCTGATCCGTTCGATGTGGTGATCCGCGGCGGCCCCGACACCTTTCACGGCTTCTCATCGCGCTTCCTGGTCTCGGAGCGCCGGCTGCCGGTCTGCAGCCCGTCGCTATCAGCGCAACTGCGGCTGGCCGAGGTCGCAGACCTCTCCAGGCATACGCTGCTGCACGTCACGTCGATGCCGCGGCTGTGGCGCGACTGGCTCGCGGAGGCCGGACAATCCGCATTGGAGCCGGCGGCGTCGCTGACGTTCGATCATTTCTATCTGACCATTCAGGCCGCGCTCGACGGTCTCGGCGTCGCGATGGGGCCGACGGCGTTGATATCAGACGATCTCGCGGCCGGGCGCCTGGTAACGCCGTTTCCGAACGTTAGCCTGCCGGCACGGAGCTACTTCGCTTATTTTCCGGCAGGCCGCAGCGGCGATCTGCATAGCGCGGTGTTCTGCGACTGGCTCGAGCAGCAGGGCCGGATGATGGCATGAAGGCCGGTGCTTCGATCAGGCCGCGGACGGGTTGTCGCCGTCAACTTCCTGCGGCAACTCAATCACCACGCGGCCGCCGGCGAGATCGACTGATGGCACCACGGCATTGGTGAATGGCAGCAGCATCGTCGCGCCTTGCGGCGGGGCGATCTCGATGATGTTGCCGGCGCCGAAATTGTGGATCGCGATCACCTTGCCGAGCGGCTGATCCGTCGTCGTCACCGCGGCGAGTCCGATCAGGTCAGCATGATAATATTCGTCGTCGTCGGTCTGTGGCAGCCGATCGCGCGGGATATAGAGTTCGATGCCATTGAGCCGTTCGGCATCTTCGCGCGTGGCAACGCCCTTCAGCGTTGCCACCAGGTGATCCTTGGCTTGGCGCGCATGCGTCACTTCGAACTGCCGCGCGCCGTCCTTGGTCGTCAGCGGGCCGTAGTCCTTCACGGCCAGCGGATCTTCGGTGAAGGTCCAAAGCCTGACGGCGCCGCGCACGCCATGCGCAGCGCCGATACGGGCGACACAAATCGGTGTGGTCACCGCAACAGCCGTTCAGCTTACGCCTTGGCGGCGGCTTCGGCGTTGGCCTTGCGCTCCTTGCGCGGCACGGCCTTTTCCGGGTTGTTACGCGCGGGGCGCTTCACGACACCGGCGGCGTCGAGGAAACGGGTCACGCGATCCGACGGCTGCGCGCCCTTGGCGAGCCAGGCCTTCACCTTGTCCATGTCGAGCTTCAGGCGCGCGTCATTGTCCTTCGGCAACAGCGGATTGAAGTGGCCGAGACGCTCGATGAAGCGGCCATCGCGCGGAAAACGCGAGTCGGCGACGACGACGTGATAGACCGGACGCTTCTTGGTGCCTGCGCGCGCGAGGCGGATAACGACTGACATTGAGTTCTCCTTCAAAGTACGGTTTGTTCGGTTGACTGGTATTCCGCGCCGCGCGGAATGCTTGTGATCCGTTGCGGCGAATTCCTCATTTCTTCTTGCCCGGGAAGCCACCGAGGCCCGGCAGCATCGGCTTGCCGCTGAGGCCTGTGAGCCCCGGCACGTTCGGCAAGCCGCCGCGCAGGCCGGCGGGAAGATCCTTCGGCAGGTTCGGCAATCCGCCGCCGCCACCCTGCATCTTGTCGGCGAGAGCTTTCATCTCGTCGGCCGAGGGCGGCTTCATGCCGCCGCCAAAGCCCATCGCCTGCGCGATGCCGGCGAGCGGGCCGCGCTTGCCGGAGCCCATGGCTTTCATCATGTCGGCCATGTTCCGGTGCATCTTCAGGAGTTTGTTGACCTGCTCGACGCTCTGGCCGGCACCCGCCGCGATGCGCTTCTTGCGGCTGGCCTTCAGGACGTCAGGATTCTTGCGCTCCTGTCGCGTCATCGAATCAATGACCGCGACCTGGCGCTTGATGATCTTGTCGTCGATGCCGGCCGCCGCGATCTGGTTCTTCATCTTGGCGATGCCGGGCATCATGCCCATCAGCCCGCCGATGCCGCCCATATTGGCCATCTGCTGCAGCTGTTCGCGCATGTCGTTGAGGTCGAACTGACCCTTGCGCATCCGCTCGGCGGTGCGCGCGGCCTTTTCGGCGTCGATGTTCGCTGCCGCGCGTTCGACCAGCGACACGACGTCGCCCATGCCGAGGATGCGGCCGGCGATGCGACTCGGATGGAAATCTTCCAGCGCATCGGTCTTTTCGCCGGTGCCGAGCAGCTTGATCGGCTTGCCGGTGACTGCGCGCATCGACAGTGCGGCGCCGCCGCGGCCGTCGCCGTCCACGCGTGTCAGCACGATGCCGGTCAGTCCGACGCGCTCATCGAACGCGCGCGCGAGATTGACCGCGTCCTGGCCGGTGAGGGAGTCTGCGACCAGCAGCACTTCGTATGGATTGGCGGCGGCTTTGATCTCGGCCGCCTCCTTCATCATCTCTTCGTCGAGCGTGGTGCGGCCGGCGGTGTCGAGCAGCACGACGTCGTAGCCGCCGAGCTTGCCGGCCTCGATCGCCCGCCGGGCGATCTGCGGCGGCATCTGGCCGGCAACGATCGGCAGCGTCGGAATGCCGAGGTCGCGGCCAAGGACTGCGAGCTGTTCCATCGCCGCCGGGCGATAGACGTCGAGCGAGGCCATCAGCACCTTGCGCTTGTCACGCTGGACCATGCGCCGGGCGAGCTTCGCGGTGGTGGTGGTTTTGCCGGAGCCTTGCAGACCGACCATCATGATCGGAACCGGCGGCACCGAATTGATATCGATGGTCTGGCCGTCCGAGCCGAGCGTGGCGACAAGCTCGTCATGGACGATCTTGACCACCATCTGGCCCGGCGTGACCGACTTGACGACGGTGGCGCCGATCGCCTGCTCGCGGACCCGGTCGATGAAACTCTGGACCACCTCGAGCGCAACGTCGGCTTCGAGCAGCGCGCGGCGCACCTCGCGCATCGCGGCATCGACGTCCTTTTCGGTCAGCGCACCGCGCCCCGTCAGACGATCGAGAATGCCACCAAGCCGTTCCGACAGATTGTCGAACAATGCCGTTGTCCTTCGTTGCGCCCGTAAGCGCTCGCTTCAGTCACTTGTCGTCATACCCCGCGAAAGCGGGGTATCCAGTACGCCGCGGCTCCTCGGTTCAAACCGAGCTGCCTCTGGAATGCTGGATCACCCGCATTCGCGGGTGATGACCAGATAAGTTGCCTCAGCGCTGTGCCAAGACGATGGTCCAAACACTTTCGCGCCCGAGGGCGCATCGCGCTGTCGGGCGTTGGCCTCCGGTCTCCAGGACCGGGCGGCGGGTCGAAAAGACGGATCTTTCCGAGGAAGTGGCGGGGTTAAACGCCGCCGAGCGGGCAAAGTCAAGGAAAGTTTGGCCACGCCCGGTTCGTATCGGGCGGTAAAGCACTGAAAATACAGCGTTTCCTTGCGCAGGTTCCGAATTCACCCTAGCCACCCATATAGACGAGGCCTTCCGCTCGTCATCTCGGAACCCGCTTGCCGATCACCCGCCGCCACATTCTCGCTTTGCTAACCGGAGCCGCCGCGGCGATCGGCGTTCCGTCGATCTGGATGTCATCAATGAAAACCTATGACGGCCCCGTCTCCGACCATTTCGATGGCCTGCGCTTCTTCGATCCCGACGGTGCGCCGCCGAAGTCGCTCGGCGAGGTGCTGCGCTGGCAGTTCGGCGGCGGCCGCAAGCGCGCGACCTGGCCAGATTGGGTGCCGAGCCCCTATGCCGACACGCCACCGCCGCGCGTCGACGGCGCCAAGGTACGGTTTTCCTTCGTCGGGCACGCCAGCTGGCTGATTCAAACCGCCGGCCTCAATATCCTGGTCGATCCCGTGTGGTCGATGCGCGCCTCGCCGTTCAGCTTTGCCGGGCCGAAGCGGCACAACGATCCCGGCATTGCCTTTGAGGAATTGCCCAAGATCGATGTCGTGCTGGTGTCGCACGGCCATTACGACCATCTCGACGTCGCGACGCTCTCGAAGCTCACCGCCGCGTTCGCGCCGCGTGTGATTACGCCACTCGGCAACGACATCACGATGAGCGCGGCGGATGCCGCGATCAAAGCCGAGGCGTTCGACTGGCATCAGCGCGTCGAGCTCGGCAACGCGCTTGCGGTGACGCTGGTGCCGACGCGGCACTGGTCGGCGCGCGGCCTGTACGACCGCAACAAGGCGCTGTGGGCGAGCTTCGTGCTCGAGACGCCGGCCGGCAAGCTCTACATCGTCTGCGATTCCGGCTATGGCGACGGCGGGCATTTTCGCCGCGTCGCCGACGCGCACGGCCCGCTGCGGCTCGCGATCCTGCCGATCGGTGCCTACGAGCCGCGCTGGTTCATGCGCGACCAGCACATGGATCCGGAGGACGCCGTGAAGGCGCTCGCTGATTGCGGGGCGCAGCAGGCGCTGGCGCATCATCACGGCACGTTTCAACTGACCGATGAGGCGATCGACGCGCCGGTGATTGCACTTGGCGAAGCGCTGGACGCGGCAAAACTGCCACGCGAAAGATTTGCGACGTTGAAGCCGGGCCAGGTGTTCGAGATTTAGCGTCGTCCCGGCGAAGGCCGGGACCCAACCACAGGATTGCGACGTTCGAATTCGCTGTGGCCTCAGCTCCTCAAAACAATTGACAGCGGTGGTAATGGGTCCCGGCCTTCGCCGGGACGACGATTGCTATTTCTCCTTGATCGCCCAGGACACGTTCACCGTCACCGAGAGCGTCTCTTCGCCCTGCGCGACCGGCGTCGGCGCGGCAAATGTGGCCGTGGCCATCTTGGCGCGGAACATCGGCATCGGGGCCGAACCGACCTCCGAAATGCTCAAGGGCGCTCCGAGCGTGACGCCCGCGGCCTTGGCATAGATCTCAGCCTTGCGGCGGGCGTCGGCGATCGCCTTCTCACGTGCGTCGTCGAGCAGCTTCGAGGCCTGCGACACCAAGAAATTGATCCCGCCGATATCATTGGCGCCGGCGCCGACCAGCACATCGATAACAGCCCCAACCTTGGTAACGTCGTGCAGCTTGATCGTGACGCGGTTGCTCGCGTGATAGCCGACAATGCTGGGCGGTGCATTCGGGGACGATGGGAGGCGGTTGGCGAATTGCGGCTGCAATGACAGCCGCGAGGTCTGATAGTCCTTCTCCGCGAGCCCCGCGCCCTTCAGCGCGGCCAGCACCTTGCCCATCGTCACATTGTTGGCGTCGGCTGCTTCGCGCGCGGTCTTGGCGTCCGTGGTGACGCCAGCATCGAGCTGCGCCTCGTCGGGCGGCGCAGAGACGCTGGCTTCGCCGGTGACCGAAATCGCCGGGGGAAAGTCGCTTTCGGCGAGCGCGGGCGCGCCCAGCAGGGTGGTTACAATGAGGGCGGCGGCGAAGGGGACGCGATAGGTCATCTGGCTCACTTCAAGGGGACGTAGACGTTGATCACAAGCTTGTCCTCGGCAGTCTTCAGGGGGTCGGTGATGTATTCCTCGATGAAGGTGTCCTTGGCTTCGAGCTTCTTGTCGTCGAGGTGATTGGTGATCGCCTCATAGGTGTTGTCCATGTTGTCGTAGGAGCCGCGATGGACGAACTTCAACGCCTTGCCATCCGGCGAGTTACCCATGCTCATGCCCTTGCCCAGGTTCTTCACGTCCTGGTCGACCGGATATTCGGCAATGAAGGTGAAGCCGGTGTCGTCGGTCGAAGTATAGACGATCATCGGATTGCCTGATGGCTTGACGCTCTCCTTGCCGAGCTGCGCGGTGAGTTGCTTGAACGCCTCGATCAGGGCATCGAACGCCGCATCCCAATTGGCATTGCCCTTCAGCATGACGACCTTTTTCGGCTCCAGCGTGATGGGCTCGCCGAAGGGGTCAGCGGTCTGCACCGGCGCGGCCGGCGGTGGGGTCTGCGACGCGGCGGGGCTGTCGGCCGGTGACTTGGTCTCGGCCGGCGGCGGGACCGGGGTTGCCGATGGCACAGGGGTCGGCGCCGGGCTAGCTGCGGGCGCCGGCGAGGCGGTCGGCGACTGGGCGGCGGCCGGGCTGGTCAGCGCGATCGCGGCCAAAGGGAGCAGCGCGACCATGGCCGCGCGGAACGTGCTGATTCGGTTCATTCGGTATTCTCCATCCCCATCGCCGTGCGGCCGCTTGATCTGTCCCGGCATACGGTCCGCAAGGTGCGATATTCCTAACACGCAAGTTCCGCTTTCGTCCCATGACAGATGCGTCATGGCGACCTGCAGGCTGGCCAATTAGACATCACTCGCCATATAACCGGGCGGAAATTGGGAAATTCCATGAGCACGCTCGCCAATCACGCCTTTGCCAAGATGAACGGCATCGGCAACGAGATCGTCGTTGTCGATCTGCGCGATTCCAAAGCGCAGGTTTCGGCGGAGGAGGCGCGCGCGGTGGCCTCGCCCGCCGGCGTGCCCTACGACCAGCTCATGGTGCTGCAGCCGCCGCGGCTCGAGGGCACCGAGGCCTTCATCAAGATCTACAACAATGACGGCTCGGAAGCTGGCGCCTGCGGCAACGGTATGCGCTGCGTGGTGCGGCGCCTGTTCGAGCGCACCGGCCAGACCACGGCGACCTTCGAGACCCGCGCCGGCCTGCTCAATTGCTGGCAGGGGCCGGCGCCGGGTCTCTACACGGTCGACATGGGGGCGCCGAAGTTCGGCTGGCAGGACATCCCGCTGGCCGAGGAATTTCGCGATACCCGCTATATTGAGCTGCAGGTCGGGCCGATCGACAACCCGGTGCTACACTCGCCGTCGGTGGTCAGCATGGGCAATCCGCACGCGATCTTCTGGGTCGACGACATCAATGCCTACGACCTCGAGCGCTTCGGGCCGCTTCTGGAAAATCATCCGATCTTCCCGGAACGTGCCAACATCACGCTCGCCCATATCGTCGATCGCGACCACATCACGATGCGCACCTGGGAGCGCGGCGCTGGGCTGACCAGGGCCTGCGGATCGGCGGCCTGTGCGACCGCGGTCGCCGCCGCACGGCTGAAGCGCACCAACCGCATCGTCGAGATCACGCTGCCCGGCGGCAAGCTCGACCTCGAATGGCGCGAGCGCGACGATCACGTGCTGATGACCGGCACCGCCGAATTCGAATATGAAGGCCGCTTCGACCCGGCGCTGTTCGCCAGCGTCGCCTAACGGGCGCGGGATCGGTTATGGCTGTCGACATCGTGACCTTTGGCTGCCGCCTCAACGCATTCGAATCCGAGGTGATTCGCCGCGAGGCCGAGCAGGCCGGCCTTGTGGACACCATCGTCATCAACAGTTGCGCCGTCACCAACGAGGCGGTGGCGCAGGCCCGGCAGTCGATCCGCCAGCTGAAGCGCGAGCGTCCCGCCGCGCGCATCGTCGTCACCGGCTGTGCGGCGCAGACGCAGACCGGGATGTTCGCCGGGATGCCCGAGATCGATCGCGTTCTCGGCAACGATGAAAAAATGCGCGGCGACGCCTGGCGCGCAACGCGTGCTGCGTTTGATGTACCCTTCGGCATCGGCAACAGCGAGAAAGTCGCGGTCGCCGACATCATGGCGGTGACCGAGATGGCGCCGCATCTGCTCGACGGATTCGCGCGCGGCCTGCCGCGGGTGTTCGTGCAGGTGCAGAACGGTTGCGATCATCGCTGCACCTTCTGCATCATCCCGTATGGCCGCGGCAATTCGCGCTCGGTGCCGATGGGGGCGGTGGTCGATCAGATCCGTACGCTGGTCGAACGCGGCCATGCCGAGATCGTGTTGACCGGCGTCGATCTCACGAGCTACGGCGCCGACCTGCCCGGTGCGCCGAAGCTCGGCCAGTTGACCAGGCAGATCCTGCGGCACGTGCCCGAGCTGAAGCGACTGCGCATCTCATCGATCGATTCGATCGAGGCCGACCGCGATCTGCTCGATGTCATCGCCGATGACTCGCGGCTGATGCCGCATTTGCATCTGTCGCTGCAGTCCGGCGACGACATGATCCTCAAGCGGATGAAACGCCGGCATTCGCGTAAGGATTCGATCGATTTCTGCGCGCAGCTACGGCGGCTGCGGCCGGACATCGCCTTCGGCGCCGACATCATCGCGGGCTTTCCGACCGAGACGGAAGAGATGTTCTCGCGCTCGCTCGATCTGGTTGAGGAATGCGATCTGACGTTCCTGCATGTGTTTCCCTATTCGAAGCGGCCGGGAACGCCGGCCGCGCGGATGCCGCAGATTGCGGGCGGTGCGATCAAGGAACGGGCGAAGCGTCTGCGCACGGCAGGCGAAGCCGCGCTGCTGCGGCGGCTTGCGGCGGAGGTCGGCGCCGTCAGAGAGGTGCTGATCGAGAGCAACAGGCAGGGCCGTACCGAGCATTTCCTGCCCGTCGCGATCGCGGATGATCTGCCGGGCATGGTACGGTGGCTGACCGTGACCGGTCATGACGGTGCGCGTCTCGTCGGATCGGTCGACGAAGTGAGGTGAGCACCCCTCTCGGGCTCCCTCTGCCCTTGAACGGCCCAGGCGGACGCCTCGTTCGGAATTTCCATTGAAATGATTCGCGATTTTATCGCACTCACGAAAACCATTGACCATTGACGCATTCTCGCCACTTCCCCAAGGGACACAGCCCTCGCGGACGGCACCTTCGTTTCTTCCTGGTCGGCTTCGGATCGGCAGCCACGACTAAGGCCGCCTCTACGTCCGCCAAGCTATGGGAGTCGGGTCCGGCCGATAATCAGGCTAATGGCTGGCGTATCCTCTCGCCCTCACGTCGGACGGGGTTGCGCCGTAACGCCGGCGAAATGTCCTGTTGAAATAGGACAGGTCATTGAAGCCGAGTTCGAACGCGATCACGCTGATCTTGCAGTGATCATAGAGCGGGCTTCTCAAAATGCCGTGGGCGCGCGCCAGGCGCTGGCCGAGCACGAATTCCGAGTAGGTGAGGTGCTCACTCTGGAACAGCTTGTGCAAATAGCGCTCGGACATCGAATTGCATGCCGCGACCTTGGCGACGCCGAGTTCGGCATCGTGAAGATTGGCAAGCACGTAGGCCTTGACCGCTGCCAGCCTGACCGCGCGGACGGTCGTCGTTTCGGCAAGCTTCCGGCTTGCGTCCTCGCTTCCAAGCGCCATCGCGATCAGATCGTACAGGTGACCGGCGACGACGCGCTGCGAGACGGGGTCCGATAAGATGTCGTCATCGACTACAACTCCGAGATACTTCCGCAGCAATCTAAGCGCCGTTGCGTCCCCAGGTATCCGGCGCATCACGGCGTCATCGATGCCGGGCAAAAGCGACGCCAGCGCGGAGCGCGGCACGCGTATTCCCGCGATTCGGACGCGGTCGCGCGAGGTGAGTGTGAAGGGCGCATCCCGAGCGCTCATCAGCACCGCATCGCCGCCGCTGAGGACGACCTCCCGGTCGCGCCGACGAACCAGGCTCGTTCCGCTGACAGTCAGGGTAAGGTAGAGATGGCTTTCTTGGTCCGGCACGGGCGCGCGGCTGACGCCAGCGTAGGCGCCCGTAACAATACGAAGCCCGGGCATGCTGCGGTTGGCGAAATCAACCGTCGAGAGGGCCTCGCCATAGGGCGAAAACCTGAAACCCAGAAGACCGCGTTCATGCAGCTCTTCGATCGCCCTGCCGCGCCCGTCCTTCGGCAAATCGCGACTGGAAAAGCGAGCGACCGTATAGCCGGGCGTCACCATCATTCAACATTTCCCAACGGGACGACGCGGACCCTTCAATCCAATTCGTCGAAGCCTTGGGCAGTTTAGACCGTATGTCCCTTTCCATGTGAAGGCGACTCACCCTCGATGTGATGACGAGGGCTGCCCGGATAGGCCGGGTAGAGCCTCACACAAAGGGGCGAGTCATGGAGCATCATAGCGAAGCATTCGTGGCGTTGGACACTGCGAAATTGCGCAATGCGGTGGCGATTGCCGATGCCGGTCGAGCCGGTGAGATTCGATATCTCGGCGAGATCGACAATACTGAAGCCGAGACACGCAAGCTCGTCGCAAAACTTGCGAGCAAACATGCTCGATTGACGTTCTGCTACGAGGCTGGCCCGACAGGTTACGGTCTCTACCGCTTGATCAAGAGCATCGGCCATGACTGCATTGTGGTGGCACCGTCGCTGATCCCATCCAAGCCAGGTGATCGGGTCAAAACCAATCGGCGCGATGCCGTCAATCTCGTGAAGCTGCTCAGGGCCGGTGAGCTGACGGCGGTCTGGGTGCCTGATGAGCGTCACGAGGCGATGCGGGACCTCGTGCGGGCTCGCGACGCCGCGGTCAAGGACTACAGAGTCAAGCGCCAGAACGTCTCCTCGCTACTGCTGCGTCTCGGCCGTCACTATCCGGGCAAGAAAACCTGGGGGCGGACGCACCTCAACTGGCTCACCGGCCTCAAGCTTGAGCATCGCGAGCAGCGCATCGCCTTCGAGGAAATGTTGTTGGCTGTACGACAGGTCCGGGAACGGATCGAGCGGTTGGAGCAGGCCATGCGCGAGGCCGTCGCGGACTGGACTCTGGCGCCGGTCATCGAGGCAGTGCAGGCCATGCGTGGCGTCGACATGGTCGGTGCGGTCGCGTTCCTGGCCGAGCTTGGCGATCTGTCGCGCTTCGAGAACCCCCGCCAGTTGATGGCCTATCTTGGCCTTACCCCGTCAGAGAGATCTACCGGAGAGAACGTCAAGCGGGGTGGCATCACCAAGGCCGGCAACGCGCGAGCACGACGGCTGCTCATCGAGGCTGCGTGGAGTTACCGTTTCCCACCCCGCGTCAGCAAGGACATGCAGACCAGGATCGGGGCCGCACCACGAACGGCCCGCGAGATTGCCTGGAAGGCGCAGATACGGCTTTGTGGCCGCTTCCGGACAATGACGCGGAAGGGCAAGCGGCCGACGATCGTGGTAACTGCGATCGCCCGCGAGCTGTCGGCCTTCATCTGGGCGATCAACCGCGAAGTCGCGGGATCTCATGCAACGGCGAACTAAAGACCAGGGTCATGGACCGCTCGAGCTATGAGGGCTCGACCGGCCCACAACCCCTCCGCCCTGACACGTAGCAACGGCCCAATAACAGCGGAGCATCATCGAACATCAATCGTGCAGCAGCGAGGGCGGGGCCACGGCAGGGGAACTCCCGCTTGGACTATGTGGCCGATCGCAAGATCGATGCCCGCGTTTAGACAGGGACAGCCCCGGACGAACAAACGGAAATGCGGTACCCAACCCGCGAATCAGAGTTTGATCACCGACGTCTTCAGGTCCCCGCCCTCACCCCTGCACGATCTATCGCCCAGACCCTCAAGCCAGAATGGCAGCAAGAGGGCGACCAATTGCGCCCTCAGCGCTTGACTAGGGACATCAGAGTCC
>NZ_JYMU01000001.1:0-395 GCF_000938235.1 Bradyrhizobium sp. LTSPM299 | reverse complement strand
GGGCATTCCAGCCACATCTTGATCAGATGCAACACGCGCCGATCAACAATCCGGCGCGCTACCGACTTTAGAAGTTCGGCATGCGGAATGCTTCCGAAGTAGTCCGCGAGGTCGGCATCAACGACTTCCGGGTGGCCGCGGAACAGCAGCCCGTCCACCTTGACCACCGCCTGTTGGGCATTTCTCCCAGGACGGTACGCGTACTGTTCGGGTGGAAGGTCGGCTTCGAAGATCGGCTCCAACACCAGCATCGCTGCTGTCATGCAGGCCCGATCCCGCACGGTCGAGATGCCCAGCGGCCTGAGCTTGCCGTTGGCCTTCGGTATAAACACTCTTCTGATAGGATCCGGTTGGTAGCTCTCCTCCCGGAGCGCAAGCGCCAGTTCGCCAAGCCA